>JBFYPP010000148.1:0-5342 GCA_041303255.1 Chitinophagia bacterium
CAGATAACCTCAGTGGTATTCTAAGAATGGGAATCTCAGATTTGATGGAAGACAAGAAATTTATTGGCGGTTTCAGACTAGCATCAAACCTAAGAGACAATGATTACCTCGCTTCTTTTCAGAACTTAAAAAGGAGATTGGACTGGGGTTTAACCTATTACAGAAGCAATCAAGAATGGTATCCAATTTATGACTTCACCGATTTTAAGTCCCAGTTTAGAAATAAAATGTCTTCAAATTTATTCCAATTCAATGTTAGCTATCCTTTTAATGAAGTAAAAAGTCTTAGAGCATCACTAGGATATCGAAGTGATAGAGCTGTTATTTTAACGGACGGGAATCCAGGTTTGACCCAATCCCTTACTTTACCTGATACTGTTTTGAAATATGGACTATTGAGACTTGAATATGTACACGACAATACCATTTATCCTACACTGAACATTTGGAATGGACTTAGGTACAAAATTTATACAGACATCAATTCAAGACTGGTTAATAGAAAAACAAATGGCAGTTTCATGTTTAATGTGGGTGGCGATCTTCGCTACTACTACCCTATTTACAGAAACTTTATTTGGGCGGGTAGGGCTGCTGCAGACTTCTCTTTTGGTTCCGAGAAAGTAATTTATTACCTGGGTGGTGTAGAAGGTTGGCTTGCACCCAAATTCAACAATGGTGTTGTGCCGGCACCAGATCAAGACTATGCATTTCAAACCTTGGCACTGAACCTAAGGGGCCACAAACAAAATATTGCCAACGGCAACAACAATATTGTATTGAATTCAGAATTCAGGCTTCCTTTGCTAACTACCTTTATCAACAGGCCCATCAACAATGCCTTTTTAAGAAATCTGCAATTGGTTCAATTCACAGATCTAGGAGCAGCCTGGAATGGAAAATTTGATCAACTAAGACGTCCATCTGAAGTATATGGACTCCCTCCAGTACAAGTAATTATCAAATCAGGTGGTGTTGGTCCTTTTGTTGGCGGATATGGCTTTGGAGCCAGAAGCACATTATTGGGATATTTCTTAAGAGTAGACGCAGGTTGGCCGATGGGTGGCTTCTTTAGTGGCAAGCCTCAGTGGTATTTGGCACTTGGACTTGATTTTTAATCTACTTCTTTAAAGAGGGCTTGCCAAATTTCAACTCTTTTAACCTTAGTGCATAACCACCACTACCATTTTTACTTTTCAGGTACACCACATATAAATTATCATACTCGCTATCTGGAATTTCTTTTTTTGAAGGAAGCAACTCCAATTCTTGAATCATTTTTAAAACTGTATTGCTGTGCCCAACAACCAATGCATTCTCGCCAGATTCTAAAAGTGAATAAAGAAACTTAGGCATGGTATCCTGTGCATAAACCTCTATTGGAATTGACAATGAGGTTGCAAGTGGCTTGGCAGTTGAAATAGTCCGTGTTGTATTTGTAGAATAAATTCGTTTTATTTTTTGTCGTTGAAGTTCATTCTTCAAATCCAAAGCCCTTTGTTCCCCCTCAGCTGTAAGCGGGGGATCAACTTTTACAGTCAATGACTTTTCTGCATGTCTTACAAAATAAATTTTAGCTGTACTGCACGAAAAAAATACAAGTCCCATTGATATAAAGAGCAGCAAAGTTGTAAGTTTCATTTCAATGATTTAGATGCTAAGTTACAATAAATGCACATGACGCATTGTTGTAAACCGCAGTTTATTGTCGGTTAAACCTCAACATTGCCATCACCTCACGAACTAATTTCGTTTGCAACCAGCTTAATAAAATTTGTTCAGCAAGTATCCGTTTCTAAGAATCGTCACTCCATTTGTTTCGGGTATACTGCTGTGTCCATCTCTTTCGATTCATGTTATTTATACCTTGACTGGTTCAATATTAACCTTATTGGTAATTGGAGAATGGATGCCAACATCCATCAAATGGAAGTGCCGCTATTTAATAGGTTTGATTCTCCAACTACTGATCGTATTCCTCGGAATCTGCATTACCAGCCTGATGAATCTTGAAAAACAAGAATTTTCAAAAAACGGACCATTAATGATCAACATCATTAAACTAGACCATGAAGGAGAAAAGTACCAGAGGTATATTTCTAAGGCTGTTGAATTAAAAAATAAAAAACCAACAACTGGTTCACTTATCTATACGTACATCCCCAACACATCTACCCAACTCAATACAGGCACACTATTTATAACAAGTCAAATCCCCTCAAGCATTTACTCAACCAGTAATCCAGGAGAGTTTGACTTTTCGAATTTCGCTGGCAACAAAGGAATTCACCATACCCTATTTATACAAGACCCCAACGATGTTGTCAAGATTGGTCATGAAATATCAAGATTAGCTGACTTTTTATTCACCGTAAAGCTGTGGGTACTTCATACAATTAGAAAAAACTTGAGCGATCCGATAGATGCTGGACTCACTGAGGCATTATTGATAGGATACAAAGAAGACCTCGATTCATCTTTACAGGAAAGCTATACCAACACTGGCGTTTCGCATATAATCGCCATTTCGGGAATGCATTTAGGACTCATTTTTTACCTGTTGGATTTACTTCTTAGAACAGTAACCAATAAACGAATATCAAAATTACTTGCTATTGGAATGACACTCCCCTTATTGTGGATTTTTTCTTTGCTCACAGGAGCTTCAGCGTCTGTATTGAGAAGCGTCTTGGTCTTTACTTTTTTAATTATTGGCAACTTATTAAATAAAAGGAAATCAAGTATCAATTCATTAATGGCTTCAGGTTTTGTATTGCTCTTAATCAATCCCAAAATGATTTACGATGTAGGATTTCAATTAAGCTATGCAGCAGTGCTTTCTATTCTTATTTATGAGCCATTGATCACTAAAACCCTCTTTCTAAAAAACAAAATACTCAACTACCTGTGGAGTATGATTTCAATTACACTTGCAGCACAAATCTTGACTACTCCATTTGTTTTGTTACATTTTAAACAATTTCCTGTTTTTTTTCTTTTCACCAACCTAGTTGCAGTGCCGATTTCAAGTTTGATTCTACTTTTATCCATCCTCCTTTGTGTATTTGAAATTTTGTTACTGAATACTTCTCTGGTTTCAGAATTAATTCACCTGCTTATACAATTAATGAATGGGTATATCAATCAAATTGATAAAATTTCATTCAACAATATTCATGTGAATTTCAACTTATCGCTTTTTATAACTACGCTGTTTGCAATTGTATTACTTACAAATAACTTAATAAAAAATAAAAAACCAAGTTTAATTGTACTTGCACTTGCAATTTTTATACCCACATTCATGCATACTTATAATTTTATAGACCACATAAATACGAAGCAAATATTGGTACTGCATCTAAAAAAACAAACCTGTCTCATTCACCAACATGGTAGAACTGCTCGAATGCTCGTTTCAGAAGAGTTACTGCAAGACAAAAAACAACTTACAAAACTGAAAAAGACACTTAGAAATGGCTTAGGTATTGAAAATTGGGAATTCACAAGTCTAAGCAAGTTGCCATACCTTATTCAGTTTGCCGGACAACCTCAGCAGCCTGAATTTACCCTATTGTCCAACTTTAACGAATCACTCAACAACCTAAATACAGCAGCAGAAGCAGCAGCAAAAAATACCTACCTAATTGCTGACGGATCCAATAAACTGTGGAAAATTAAGCAATGGGAAAAAGAAGCACAAGAACTACATTTGCCACTTCATTCAACACCCACAGCCGGGCCATTTATACTGCCTTGCAACCCTAGCTGTAAATGAACTAGAACAAACCATAGCTATGCATAAAAAAATTCGTTCCGCACTGATTTCTGTATTCTATAAAGATGGACTTGAGCCTTTGGTTGAATTGTTACACAAAAATGGTGTTGCTATTTATTCCACGGGGGGAACACAGTCGTTCATTGAGAAAATGGGATTAGAATGTATTCCAGTGGAGTCTGTAACAGATTACCCATCCATTCTTGGGGGAAGGGTTAAAACCTTGCATCCAAAAATTTTTGGGGGGATTCTAGGAAGAAGGGCCGTTGCACAAGATTTGACCGAAATGAAAGAGTACGAAATTCCAGAAATCGACTTGGTGATTGTAGACCTCTATCCATTTGAAGAAACCGTAGCCCAAACCAGTGAGGAAAAGCTCATCATTGAAAAAATTGATATCGGTGGCCCTTCAATGATTAGGGCGGCTGCAAAAAACCACAGCGATCTTCTTGTAGTAGCCTCTAAATCAGATTACAAAAGTGTAGTAGAACTTTTAAGCAGCCAAGATTGCGGAACAACACTGTCGCAAAGAAGACATTATGCAGCAAAGGCTTTTGATGTAGTAGCACAATATGATGTAGCCATCTCAAGATATTTTGCAACTGATCCCGCAGCTCAATTTGTTTACTCAGAAAGCAATCCACAGGTGCTGCGCTACGGAGAAAATCCACACCAAAGAGGGATATTCTATGGCAAGCTAGACGAACTCTTTGACCAAATTCATGGAAAAGAACTTTCCTACAACAACCTAGTAGATGTAGAAGCGGCAACCCAGTTAATAGATGAATTTGATCAAGAAGCAGATGTTACATTTGCAATCATAAAGCATACCAATGTCTGTGGTATATCAACCAAAGCCAATGCAGCGGAGGCCTGGAAATATGCATTGCAAGGTGATCCGGAAAGTGCATTTGGTGGCGTTTTGGTGTGTAACAAAACAATTGACAAAGCCACTGCAGATCAAATCAATGAAATTTTCTTTGAAGTATTGATTGCACCTGGTTTTGATGAAAATGCATTAGAAGTGCTCCGCACAAAAAAGAACAGGATTTTGTTGGTCCAAAAAAAGAGACTAACCATTGAAAATCAATTCAAATCTCTACTCAATGGTGTTTTGATGCAGCAAGTAGACGCAGGAAATTATGAGAAATGGGAGGAGGTAGGAGGAAAGACCTGCACAGAAAAACAAAAACAAGAATTGATTTTTGCGAACAAAGTATGCAAACACCTAAAATCAAATTCAATCGCATTGACCAAAGACATGCAATTGATTGGAAAAGGTTGTGGACAAACCTCAAGGATTGATTCATTAAGGCATGCAATTGAAAAAGCAAAGCAATTTAATTTTGACCTCAATGGTGCAGTGATGGCCAGTGATGCGTTTTTCCCATTTGATGATTGTGTGAGAATGGGTCATGCAGAAGGTATTGAGGCCTATATACAACCTGGTGGATCTATCCGAGATAAAGACTCAATTGATTATTGTAAAAGCAATGAACTTGCAATGGTTTTGACAGGCCTACGCCATTTCAGACATTAGTCAATCCAGAGAAAATGAATAAAT
>JBFYPP010000149.1:0-5322 GCA_041303255.1 Chitinophagia bacterium
GCTGTCCAAAAATTGTTGTAGAAAGGTCTCTTTTTTCTACATCCACCAAGATCTTATAATGAATTTTCAATTTTTCATAGGCTTCCCTATTTTCCTTTAATGTTGTTTCATCCCATGCACCACTACGATAATAATCATATGCAAGTACAGGCAATCTCTCCTTAGCAATTCGTTCTAAGTCAAAAATATTAAGAACATCCAATGGGATATCAGGATTTTCACTAATGGCAAAAGACTTTATAGGTGACTGAATTTTAGCCGTCAATGAAGAACCTGCGGTGAGACCCCCAGCAGCCATAAATGTCTTTTTCAGAAAATCACTACGTTCCATAATGTTTGTTTATAAATGAAATATAAATATATATTGAGTTAATTCAGTTAAAATTTATCCACTTTGCTTTTTGTTTGTCTATCCTGCGTTGGAGAATTTGCATCTTTTACTTTTTGATTAACTTCATTTAACTAAATAAAACAAGCCAGTGTTAAAAGATATAATTCCAAAACTTCCTATGCGCAATAAATCGCTCACAAAGGAATTTTATCTCAATCAATTGTCATTTGAACTTATGGCAGATTATGGTGACTATATTTTATTGAAAAAAGATGAAATCGAAATTCATTTTTTTGAATTCAAATCATTGAACCCATTAGAGAACTATGGACAAGTATACATTAGGGTATTAGACATTGAGGGTTTATATAAAGATTTAAATGATAATAAAGTGTCAATCCATCCTAATGGGAATATGGAAATTAAGTCTTGGGGACAGAAAGAATTCTCTTTACTTGACCCGGACAATAATTTGCTGACTTTCGGACAAGCGATTTAGTTCTACTGTTGAACCATATACAAACCAATTATATCTAAATCAATGAACTAAAGTAGGAAATAGATACTTGGACTACTTATCCAACTTATACTATCTTATTTCATTATTCATTGGATAAAAAGGAAGTTTTTCATGTAGCTTAATAACCACTTAACAATTTAAATAGAGCCCAATTTTCAAAATAATTATCTCGTCCTATTTTGTGTTTGACAAGGATATCTGATTTTACCAATTCTTCTAGATAGCGGATAGCAGTATTTCTGCTGACTTGAAGATCCTTCTGAATAAATTCAATTTTAGTATACGGATATCTGAAAAGATTATTCAATAAATCCTGACTATATAATTTAGGATACTTAGTCCTAATGAGTAAATTATATTCCTGCATTAGGCTACTAATGCGGTTAACTAGGGTGAGGGTTTCCAATGCCGTTTCCTCTACCGCATTTAACATGAAAATAATCCACTCTTCCCATGTATTGGAATTTCGAACATCCTGTAACAACCGATAGTAATCTGATTTATGTTTAATGATATACTTACTTAAATACAAAATAGGGAGATGAAGTAAATCTTTTTGAACCAAATACAAAATATTAATGATCCTTCCAGTTCTACCATTACCATCATAAAATGGATGGATACTTTCAAACTGATGATGTATAATTGCCATTTTTACTAATGGATCCAATTGCATAAGTGAATCATCATTGATGAATTGCTCAAGATTATTCATAAATGATACAATTGTCTCGTAATCTTGAGGAGGGATATAAACAATTTCACCTGTTTTATCATTAAGCAATTTCGTTCCTGGAAGTTTTCTATATCCTGCATTATTCTGCTCAACAATCTGCTGAATTTGAAGGATGTGATTATCTGTCAATAGACCTTGAGCATTTATAAGTTTAAATCCCTCTAGCAATGCTTTGGCATAATGATGAACTTCTTTCGCAGCGGGGCTAGCAAACTGATTTGACAAAAAATCACTTTGATAAATTTCATCAAACGTGCTAATAATATTTTCAATAGCAGAACTTTCGCGCGCTTCTCTAAGGATAAGTGTTTCAAGCAAAATATGCTGGTTGGGAATTGTACCAACAACACCTTTTAATTCCCCCAAAGCCCTATGGGCTGATGCTAGCTTTTTTAATACCGCATTGGTCTCGAAATCAATATTTAAAGGTAAAAATGCAAGCATTTTGGGTTATATTTGATTTATATAACCCAAATATAGATATTTTTGGGTTATTATTTTAAATTATAACCAAATTATAGTCTATTTTAGGTTACATAACTGAATTAGTATACACTTCTCAATAGCTATAGCTTAAATCATACTTTGCTGGATCGGGACAGTTTCTAGCGTAGAAATCAACGTCTCTTTTCGAACATACACCAGGATAATCCCCTTTAAAATCTTGCATATCCCGAATCAATTGAAAATGCAGATGTGGTGGCCATCCTCCATTTTCAGATAGATTGCCTAAGTGACATAACAATTGTCCTGCTGCAATAGCATCCCCAACTTTCAAATGCTTTAAATCTTCATTCGCTAGATGCCCGTATAAACTGTAGATGTTTTCTGTTGGATGAAATAAGATAATCGTCGGACCATAATTTCCGGATCCCTCATTGATTTGAAAACTATGCACTTCGCCTGCCAACGGAGCAAAAACTGGTGTCCCGGCCTTTGTCCAAAAATCTATACCTAGATGAATATTTCTAAAATCTTCTAAAGCCGTAGCAAAATTCTCATGTGTTTCATATACGACTCGATGCTCCAGGTAACCACCCAAACCAATCCTTCCGTCTAATTTCTTCTCGATGTAATCGCAGAAAGCAGAGATATTACCATAGATGGATGGATTTAATTCTGAATTCGTGGCGCTAAGATCGAGCGCAACACTATTATGAGAGGACAAAGGTTCAGAAAATAGGCGATGAATCATGATTGGAAATATTTCTTAAAAGTAGTCAAAGATCTTTTTGACTATCTGTATAGTAAATTATTCAAAAATCAGATTAAAACTGAATCGTTCGTAAAACAGCGGCAGCATAGTTGATAAGCAGAAACTATACTCTTTTCCAGATTAAATTTCTAGTTACAATGCCATACTGTATTTTAAGATTCAGACTGTTATTATCAGAAGTTATCTCAACATCAATCCATTCCTTTCTTTTAACTGCAAATATTTTTCCAGTCCACGTGTTTCCCGATTTAACCAAATCTTTTAGTATCAATTTACCTACTTGTGCATTGGGATTATCAGAAGATTTAATTTTCCCAATAAGCATCCCTTTTTCCTCTACTATTTGAATTTTTGTATTGTCTTCCAAAGTAATCCAGGTTCCAACAATTGTTTTGTCACTTGAATGTTGAAACATGGAAAATATTGATAAAACGATGATAAGTATTTTCATTCAACTATTTTAAAATGTAATTTATTCAATGAGATTTAATGTGAGCCTATTCTTATCAAAAGAATTATTATTATTAGAGATGAATTATTACTACATTCTTTATCTTAAAAAGCCTCCCCAATGAAAAAATAGTACCCATTACCCTCACGTGTAAATGCAATATCAAAACGAACAAAAATATCTTTTGCTTTGAAGATGTTGTACCTGGCTCCAAAGCCTCCGGCCAATTTAAATTGTGATGACAACAGCGAATTTGCAGTTGGCGCAACTGTAGCAGTGGAAACAAATGCAGCTGCACCCCATCTGTTGCTGAATGCAAACGGAAGAAACCTATATTCCGCTTGAGTAGCGAGCATGTTCTTGTCTCTGAATCTTCCTAAATAATACCCACGCATCATGCTCTCTCCTCCCATCATGGCCATTTGGTTGAAAGGAACATCACCCTTATTCAACAATGCAGATCCTTGCAGTGCCAATACATCTCTTGGATTAAATCCTTTCCTAAAATAACGGACATCAAACTGTGTACTACGGAATGTATTGGTACTGCCTAGCGAGGCAGAATAGTTGAGAAAAGCAAGTTCGGCAAACAAACCCTCCCTCACGTTCATTACATTTTTTCTATTATCATATACCAAGCCCACACCTAAGCCCATGTTACTCGAACCTTGGTATCCAGTTGGATAATCATAATTAACAGGATTAGTTTTGGTAAATGAAACGTTGTACATTTTTTGAAAATCAAACTCTGCACCAGCAAAAAGATTTCCTTTTATTTTTCTTAGTACCCTTTCACGAAGCTGAACATTGGTATTATTAACTACAGCATAACCTTTTTCTGGAGCCCCTACTCCAATACCGTAGTATTTCATAGGGAAATATTGAAATTTACCCTTACCAAGAAAAAACCATTTCTCCCCATCCCCATAAATAGCATGTTCTAGCCAAATTCCATATTGTTTTTCTGCAGTATAAAAACTGAAAGTATTTATTTCACTGAGCCTGTTTTTCTTGTCGTTTTTTGCATAAAAAAGTAAAAGTCCAACAAGTCCTACTTCAGTCCGCGTTTCAGGAGTATAAGCAAGCGTGGGATAAACAAGAAAATTGGCTTTACCCGTACTATCTTCAAACTTACCTGAAAAGGATTCTTTCTTATCAGCGATGAATTCCTTTAGTTTTTGTCCATTAACCACAAAACTTAATAAGTTGCAGAACAGAATAATCAAGAAATACTTGGTCAATTTACACGCATATCCCATCTCTTCTTTGTTTGAAATTTCTCATAATGAAATTCTAAGTTAAGCGTCTTTAAAATATAAGTTGTACTGAAAAGGAAAAAAGTGTTTGCGCGGATGTTCAAACTACCTTTTCTTTCTTTTGGTTGCTTGATAAACTTGTTCTGCAGCTTTTTGCTTTATCCACTGGATTGAGATATCCACTGGAGCTGTGTCTTTACCAAATGCAGTGCTGTGGCCTAATGCTGGGAACAAGCTGTATTCAAAAGGCTTACCTTGGACTTTTAACGCATTAATTTGCTCGATACACAACTTGACGGGAATCTGTATGTCTTTTTCGCCAAATAGCCAGAGGGCTGGAATTGAAAGTGTTCTCAATTCAACTTTTGGATCAGTACTCGTAAATTGATAGCGATCAACATCATTTTTGATATGTTCACGTACATCTGACTCTGAATGATTGTTCCAGAAGTCAGTTCTCCCAGCTGTGTAAAACTGAAATCGAAGTTGCTCCAGTGTGGTAACTGTTGGACAACTAAATAAAACCATGAATTTCACTAAAGGATTTTTGTTTGCAGCAATTGGCATTATCCATCCAGCCTGACTAAAACCAACGATACCTATAGGAATATTTTTTTCTGATTGACTCAGGATATTCAGAGCAGCACTTGCATCTTTCGCCAATAAAGTGAGATTAAGAGAATCAATGTTGTTCGTCCCTACTTCAGGTCCAGCATAAATACCACCCGATTTTCCAACACCGCGTTTATCATAAGTTAATACTGAAATGCCATTTTGTGCCAAAAGTTCTGCAAATTCTATCATACGGGATT
>JBFYPP010000150.1:0-5299 GCA_041303255.1 Chitinophagia bacterium
AGAAAACTCCAGTTGAATTGGTTGATCAAATTGTTTTACATGAGTATTCCCCTTGCTGATATTCAATTGGGCATATCCCATAGGTAAAAAAGGAAAATCGGTTTTCACTTTATCTATATAAACATCTATTGAGAAGTTATTGATTAAGTGAGGTATATTCGACAACACGACTTCATTTTTGGTATCAAACTGTTTCCAGTCGATCTGGTTAGCACCATTCACAATATTTCCTTGTTGGTCACGCATAATGGTATTAGCATTGATTTGTAGGCTACCTGTAAACTGATTAGGTTTGTCGTTGCCAAGAGCAAAACTTTTTCCGCTGTTGAGATCTAGATTGGCTTTTTCTGTGATAATCCCAGCCGGGGGGTTATTGATTTCAACCATTTCGAAAGTGTAGTTCAGGAAAGAATCGAGGTGACTCACTTCAATTTCTTGTTCGTAAGGCAGGAACCCAGTGGCAGTCGCCTGTATTTTAAAAACAGCCGGCGCATTAGGGGAGATCGGTCTACCTGGACTCACTGCCAGGTTAGCGAACTGTTCAGATACAACAATAGTGTTTGATCCATTGATGTCAAATACCTTTTGTGCATCTTTTCCGCTGATTCTAATGGTTGGGTTTGGAGATGTAGCATTTGTACCTACTGCATTTACAAAATGCAACTGCACCTGATTTTGTAAAAACGCATTGGCATCCATGTTGTACACCAACTCGTTTTCCATTAGATTTTGCAAGTCTTTTTTGCAACTGTTAAGTGTTAGCATGCTCACTAAAAGCACCATTGAAATTTTTAAAATGTTCCTCATGGGTTCTCGTTTATTTGGTTTTGTTTGTTTGTTAGTTAGTTTGGTAATCATTTTTGTTATGGTTATCTATAATTTAATTCCAGTTTCGATTTTGATGATGGGAAAAAATTGATAAGACATTATTGCACGTTGAATAGCAGCTTCATTTACTGTATTAAAATGCAAGGTACCTGTCGCCTCCATAATTACATTCGGACTCCCATGAAAATAAACACCCGCTTCGGTGTTGATGAAAAACTTCTTTTTGTCGACAATGCTGTAACCCGCAGCCAGCATAGGTTGTATGTGTTTGGTTCGTATGTTGATGTTTACATAACCCACCTGGTCTTTGTTGAGTTCGAAAGAACCGACAAGGGTTTTGTCCATAAACGTTGAATTAGCAACATAACTTGGATTGAACCTTACGGCCAATCCCGCTTTTGCGTAAAAACGATTTTGATTTGCTGTAGAACTTTTACTTTGGTTGGTTTGCGGATACCATTTTACAAAACCTTCGAGTTGGAGTGAACTGGTTTTATAATCTGTTTTTACGGAGTTGTCGAGTATGGTATTGACAGCAGTTCCTTTGACAAGTAAATAATTGACGGAAGAACCAAAACTGAATTGTTTTTGGATTTGGAGTTCAGAGGAAACACCTATTCCATTGGTACCAATACCAATGGAGGCTCTTTGTACTTGTGCAAAGCAAGCACCACCCAATAGGGTGCATAATATGGTTAAAAATCCTTTCAAGCTGCTATTAATTAGATAAACTAAAGAAGCGGCATTCAGGGATAAATAGGATTTAAAAAATGGGGAGAAATTTAAAGTAACGAAGAGTTTTTTATAATCATTACTATTTTAAAATATATTTTTTGGTTTAATGCATTATTACGTGTAATTAAGTAGGTTGGTAGGGGAGTTGTAACTAAGATTCCCCTCCTTGTAAAGGAGGGGTGGATTCTGCCGTAGGCAGAAGACGGGGTGGTATCTGTTCCCCTGCCTACCGGTTTACCTGCCGTAGGTTTACCTATCGAAGATAGGCATGGCAGGCAGGCTGTTCCCTGTTCCCTTCTCCCTAATCCCTAATCCCTAATTTATTTCCCCTCCAAAAATGGTGTTTTTCACATTTAACCCATCAACAAGAAAAATAACTTCATCCTCAAATTCTAAATCTTTAATTAACTTTATTAAGTATTTATGCCAAGAACCACATCAATATCACATTCTTCAATTAAGGCCTCTACCACTGAGGTTAGCCCAACTTTTTTTGCTAAAGCAGCAGTAAAATTCAAGGCTGAAAAACAAGCAAAAAAAATTATTGCATCGTTGGATGAAGTGAAAAGAGTCCAACAGGGTAAAAAAACTCCAAAATCATTTGATGAGTTTTTAAATGAGTTATAGTTTTTTTCCAACGGAGCTATTTATTTCCGAGGCAAAAAAACTTAAGAAAAAATTTCCAAACCTAGCCAACGATTTAAGGCAATTAAGAATTAAGCTTAAAGAGGATCCCATAACTGGTAATGATCCACTCGGATCAGCATGCTACAAAGTCAGGTTGATTCTGACAGATAAAGTTGCTGGAAAAAGTGGGGGTGCTAGAGTAATTATACAAATTTTCGTTCAAGATAAAATTGTACACCTATTGAGCATTTATGACAAATCAGAAAAGGGAAATTTGTTTGAAGGGGAACTTGATAGAATTCTAAAAAAGAAAATTTTGAGGTGGAGTAAAGGATAAAATTAAGCTCCTTCCCGAATTGGGCTTCGCCCTCTCGGGAAGGGGAGTTGTTCTTCACCCTGTTCCCTATTCCCTGCCTACGGCAGGCAGGCCTAATCCCTCAGCAAAAATCCCCCTAAAACCTGGTGTTTTTCTCATTTAATGGAATTCGGAAAGATGTAATTTTGATTTACAAATAATCCTAAACTAAAAAGTATGAATAACAACAAACAAATAGAAGAACAATTACAAGCAATGAAATCTGCTTATCAAATTGCTTCAAAATCTAAAGCATCTGCAATTCAATTTTTAAAAGATGCTGGAATTTATCAACATTTGCAAACAGTTTCACTTGAAAAGAAAGCTCATGTGAAGTCAGAGGTAAAAAGATAATATGACATTGTATCAGCCATTTCAAATTGAATGCTTTCATAGCTGTGATAAGGAAATAGGGGTAAAGGTTTTGAATGGTTTAGAAAATTTAAATCCAAGTGATAATCCTTGGGATTGGCTTGGTCCTGGAATTTATTTTTGGGAATTAAATCCCAAGAGGGCTTTACATTATGCTTTAGAAAATGCAGCAGGAACCCAGTATAATCGAGTTAGAATAAAAGAACCCTTTGTTTTAGGTGCAATTGTTGAATTTGGTAATTGTCTCAATTTAGTAGATGCTGAATCAATAGAAATTCTAGAAAATGCATATGCTGAGCTATTCAATTTGGTTGAAGTTACAGGTGCAACGTTACCAATCAATAGAGGCTCAAGTAGAATGCTTGATTGTGCAGTAATAAAATACATTCATCAAACAAGAAAGTTTCAGAACTTAAAACCATTTGATTCAATTAGATCATCCTTTATGGAAGGTGATGAAGTCTATCCAACTTCAAGTTTTTCAAAACGAAGTCACATTCAAGTATGTGTTTTGAATAGCAATATAATTAAAGGGTATTTTTTACCAAGGCCAATAAAGGATTTCAATCCGAGTCTTTAATTTTCTTTCCCTATTCCCTACCTACGGTAGGCAGGCCTATTCCCCTGCCTACCGGTTTACCTGCCGTAGGCATGGCAGGCAGGCTATTCCCTTATTTAAATCCCCCTAAAACCAGGTGTTTTTCTCATTTGAATTGAAATGAACTGATTTTACTTTCAAGGCATAAAATTTTAATGCTTTATGAGGAATAAAATCAACATTTTTAAAACAACTGATGGTAAGTCGGAAGTTTTAGTAGAGTTTATTGATGAAACATTCTGGTTAACTCTAAATCAGATAGCTGACTTGTATGAAAGAGATAAATCAGTTATTTCCAGACACATTAGAAATATTTTTTTAGACAAGGAATTGTCAAAAAATTCAACTGTTGCAAAAAATGCAACAGTTGAGTAATTAACAGAAATATTTATGAGTAGTTGTGATGAGTTTTTAAATGAGTTATAGTTTTTTTCCAACGGAGCAATTTAATGCTAGGGCAGAAAAATCTTCAAATCCTTGAAACCTGTCTTTTGAATTTAGGATTATGCAATAGTACCACCCCTCATCCGCCTACCGGCAGGCAGGCTATTCCCCTGCCTACGGCAGGCAGGCTGTTCCCCTGCCTACCGGTTTACCTGCCGTAGGCATGGCAGGCAGGCCTATTCCCTAATTTAAATCTCCTCTAAAAATGGTGTTTTCACCCTTTCCTGCTAAATAAGCAGTTTTAATTTACACTATGTTTTAGTTGGGTATATTTAAATTGGTTGACAAAACAATAAATAATTGTAATTTTGTAAACCATTTAAGATTAACAACAAAGGCAAATGAAACAATTTTCTGAACGCTTAAAATCTGCCCGAAAAATGAAGGGTTGGTCTTTTCAAGATATGGTTAATCATCTTTCTATAAGTATAAGTAAACAAGCGCTTCATAAATATGAAACCGGCAAGATGTTTCCGAGTGGGGATGTTCTTGTTGCAATAGCAAATGCACTTGGTGTAAAACCAAATTATTTACTAAAAGAGTCCACTTTCCATTTGCCTCAGGTAGAATTTCGTAAGAAGTCAAGATTAGGGAAAAAAGAAATCGAACAGATAAAAGAAAAAGTAAGAGATTTTCTTGAAAGATATTTAGAAACTGAGCAACTGTTAAATCTCGATATCAAATTTACCAATCCTATTAAAGGGTTTAAGATCACTTCAATTGATGATGTTGAACCAGCAGCAATCAAACTTATGCAATGTTGGAATCTTGGTTTAGATCCTATTCCAAATGTTATTGAAATGTTAGAAGAAAATGCAGTCCGGGTAATTGAAATTGATGCGTCAGCGCAATTTGATGGATTGAGTACCTATGTTGGAGAAATTCCTGTTGTGGTATTGAGCAAAAATTTTTCTATTGAGCGCAAACGCTTTACTGCGCTACATGAATTAGGGCATTTGGTCTTGAACATTGGAAGTGAAGTTGACAAAGAAAAACTGTGTCATGCATTTGCAGGAGCAATGCTTTTGCCTGCGGATGCATTAGAAAAAAGAGTAGGGGATAAGCGAAGTAATATTGCTCGTGGCGAGTTAGTCAGTCTAAAAGAGGAATTTGGTATTTCATTGCAAGCAATAATGAAGAGAGCTGAATTAAAAGGAATAATCGACAAAAACAAAGCACAACAGTTTTGGCGTTCAATATCTTCTAATAAAATGGAGAAAGGCTTAGGTCAGTATTGTGGACAAGAAAGAAGTTTTCGCTTTGAGCATCTCGTATTTAGGCTTGCCGCAGAAGAGATTGTCAGCTTGAGCAAAGCATCAAATCTTGCAGGGATGAAATTA
>JBFYPP010000151.1:0-5218 GCA_041303255.1 Chitinophagia bacterium
ACCATTTCTGAACGATTGGCGTCTTCAGTAATAAAGGTGCGCATCTTCACATCCTTGATGGCTATTTTTTCTACACGAATTTTTCTATTGATCATTTCAGAAAGCTTCTCTTCATCAAAATCCTTTCCCCAGGCCATGATGCGCTGCACTTTGATTTGATTCAGAAAATCTTCCATCCCCTTTAAGAGTCCGTAGAACGCAACCTCTGCCGTATTTGGAATAAATGAAAAGATGGTGTGCTTGAGGTCGTTGTTGATTGCCTTTAGTACATTATCGCTTAATCGATAACCCAGGCCTATGCGTTCGCGGTAAATTTTTTCATCGCCACCTCTTGAGAAATATATTCTTTCAAAACTACAAGCCCTGCGTGCTTTGGGTTCAAGTATTTGTTCGATTGTATACGTGCCGTCACTTTTTACAATTAAGCCCTGACCTGGCATCAATTCTTTTACTTCATTTTCACCCACATTAAAGCTGGTTCTGATGGCCGCTCTTTCAGATGCAGCAACAATCACTTCTTTGTTGATGTAATAATAGGAAGGTCTGATTCCGTGGGCATCTCTAACAACAAATGAATCGCCGTTACCAATTAATCCGCTTACATGGTAGCCTCCATCAAAATGAGCAAATGCTTTTTTTAAGGCAGAGCTAACATCCATGTTGTCTGGATTGGCTTCATCTTCCTTCACCAGAAAATGGTGGACCACTTCCATCATGGCTGCTAAATCGCTTTGTTTTTGAAAATCAGCCGGCTTCAGGTTAATCAAATCAAATAACTCTTCGGTATTGACCAAATTAAAATTACCCGCCAAGGCGAGATTTCTTGCAGGAATGATGTCTCTTTTGATAAAAGGGTGACAGAATTCAACATTGTTTTTGCCCTGTGTTCCGTAACGCAGATGCCCCAACAACAATTCTCCCATAAAGTTGAGGTGGCCTTTCATTAAACCGGGGTGCTTGCGTATTTCAGGTTGAGACTTTTCAAGTTCGTTGATTTCTTTACCTACCTGACTAAAAAGATCAGCAATAGATTGTGTTGCGACGCTCCTTAAACGGTGCATGAATGGATAACCAGGTTCGCCATTCAGCTTTACCGCTGCGATACCCGCACCATCCTGGCCCCTGTTGTGCTGTTTCTCCATGAGGAGATACAGTTTGTTAAGGCCATACAGAGCCGTACCGTGTTTTTTCTGGTAGTAAGAGAAAGGTTGGAGGAGCCTGATAAAAGCCAGACCACACTCGTGTTTGATTGCATCACTCATAATAGAAAATGAGAGCCGCTAAATTACACTTTAAAAACAGAACATTAAAAAAATATCAATCTGTTATTTACTAACGTAGTTAGGGAATTGTGACTTGAGCGACTCACAAGCGTGAAAATCTTTGTCCACCATTACATAGTAAGTAGGAAGTTTACTCAAGAACCACTTTTCTACTACTTTTTCCTTTTTTTCTTCCAAAGCCCTTTGGGCAATTCTATCGTAGTCGTCGCGAAGATTTTCTCTATGTGGCTCAGTGCGTGACTGAAGATAAACCAACCTCACGGCTTGTTTATCTTGCTCATCTTTATAAACAATAGGCGTAGAATAGTCACCCACTTTTAATTTATCCAGGTAAGGAATCAAACTTTTATCCAGCTCGTCGATTGTTACAAAGTTACCACCCTGTCCACTAAGAATACCAGCAGTGAATTTACTGTTTTGGTCATCGCTGAATTTGTCAACTGCTTCTCCAAAAGCCAGGGCACCAGCAACAAGCTTAATTCTAATTGAATCGAATTTAACCTTGGTCAATTCAATGTCTTCATCTTGCAACTGAGGTACACGTAAAATATGTCTAACAACAGCATCATCGCCGTTCCTACTTACCATTTGAATGATGTGGTAACCAAATTTAGATTTGACAACAGGAGAAATTTGTCCCTCTTTTAATCTAAATGCAGCATTCTTAAATTCAGGATCCCATTGCTTTTCATTTCTGTTGATCTCATAACGGCCCCCAGTCTGCTTACTACCCGGATCTTCTGTATATAAACGTGCGAGTGTTTCAAAAGCTTTCTGGCCAGATTCTACTTGTTTTCGATAATCGGCCAACTCATCTTGTGCGAATTTCTCAAGTTCCCTTCCAGCTTTTGGATGCATCACAATTTGTCCAATTACCATTTCTGTCTCATAAAAAGGTAGACTATCTGTGGGGATTTTTTTATGGTAATCCCTTACTTCAGTAGGCGTAATTTTTACCAACTCTACAATTTTATCACGCATAGACCTGGCAAGGCGACCTTCACGAATTGATTTTCTAAAATCTTCTTTTACTTGGTAAATGGTTCTGCCTGCAATTTGCTCGAAAGCCTCTTTACCACCATATTGGGAAATGAAATAACGAATACGCTGATCAAGTTCTGCTTCTATTTCTTCATCAGAGACCGGCAGAGAATCTTTTTCAGCTTGCAGAATAAGCGCCTTGTCCTGCATCATCTTTTCAAGCAATATACATTCAGTATTGGGTGGCACTTCATTGCCTTGTCGCTTTAGATCGTCTATATAATTGACGATATCACTCTTCAAGACAATCTTATCACCAACGATGGCAATGATTTTATCTGCCAACAGCTTCGCAGATTGGGCCTTCGAATTAAAGGCCAAAGCCACAAAAAACAACAAAGTCAGTATCCTTTTCATGCGCATAATTCAATGACCAAGTTAATGGCTTCTAGGTTAAGAGAATCTTAATTTGCGCTTGTCAAACTAAGATGTTCTTTTTATTTAGAGCGTTCTCTTTACTTCTGTTTCTTCAAAGGCTTCAATCACGTCACCTACACGGATATCGTTGTAGTTCTTGATGGTCAATCCACACTCCATACCCGCAGATACTTCTTTTGCATCATCTTTGTAACGTTTCAAACTACCAAGTTCAGCATTTGTGCCTTCCCCTTTAGGATATTCAACAATACCATCACGGATAATACGGATCTTGCTGTTTCTGCTGATCTTACCATCCAAGACTTGACAACCCGCAACGGTTGCCTTATCAAATTTATAGACCTCACGAATTTCCACATTGCCAACAATTTTCTCTTCAATCTTCGGCTCAAGCATACCTTCCATGGCACTCTTGATGTCTTCAATAACAGTATAGATGATCGAGTACAATTTAATTTCCACACCTTCGCCTTCAGCAATTTTGTTGGCTTGGATAGAAGGACGAACGTTGAAACCAATGATGATTGCATCGGATGCAGTGGCCAAGAGAACATCACTCTCCGTGATTTGTCCAACTGCCTTATGCACCACCTTGATGGCCACTTCCGGTGTAGAGAGCTTCTGCAAAGAGTCACTCAATGCCTCAACCGAACCATCCACGTCACCTTTAATAATGATGTTCAATTCTTTGAAATTACCCAATGCAAGTCGTCTGCCAATTTCATCCAGCGTAATGTGTTTCTTGGTACGGATACCTTGTTCACGCATAATCTGTGCTCTTCTATTGGCAATTTCCTTTGCTTCAGACTCTTCTTGGTATACTTTGAATTTCTCACCAGCCTGAGGAGCACCATTCAAACCAAGAATCAATACTGGTGTGGATGGTGGTATTACATCCACGCGGTTGTTTCGTTCGTTCATCATGGCCTTTACCCTACCATAGTGCTGACCACTTACCACCAAATCTCCCTGGCGTAAAGTACCATTCTGCACAAGGATGGTGGCAACATAACCCCTTCCTTTATCTAAAGTAGCCTCAATAACCGTACCAGACGCCTCTTTTTCAGGGTTCGCCTTTAGGTTAAGCATCTCAGCTTCTAGCAATATTTTTTCAAGTAGTTTATCAATGTTCAATCCAGTTTTAGCAGCAATTTCCTGACTTTGGAATTTTCCACCCCATTCTTCAACAAGGATATTCATACCAGAAAGCTGCTCGTAAATTTTTTGGGGATTGGCTCCATCTCTATCAATCTTATTGATAGCAAAAATCATGGGCACACCCGCTGCTTGCGCGTGACTGATCGCTTCTTTGGTCTGTGGCATTACCGCATCATCTGCAGCAATTACAATAATAGCCAAATCGGTAACCTTGGCACCACGCGCACGCATGGCGGTAAAGGCTTCGTGACCTGGAGTATCTAAAAAGGCGATTGCTTTGCCATTTGGAAGATCCACATGATAAGCACCAATGTGCTGGGTGATACCACCCGCCTCACCGGCCACTACATTTGCATTTCGAATATAATCCAGCAACGAGGTTTTACCATGGTCAACGTGACCCATGATGGTAACAATAGGTGCACGTGGCAACAAATCTTCAGCATCATCAGCATCATCTTCTTCTTCCATCTCCATTTGCTTCTCCATGTCTATGAACTCCACCTCATATCCAAACTCACCTGCAACAAGTTCAATTACTTCTGCATCCAAACGCTGGTTAATAGATACCATGATGCCCAAGCTCATACATTTTCCAATGATCTCAGCAAAGCTCACATCAAGAAGACTAGACAATTCACTCACACTGATAAATTCAGTAAGCTGAATTTTGTTGTCCTCTTCCCCTTCCGCACCCGCTTCCATCTCCTCGCGCTTTAGACGGCGCAATTTCGATTTCGTAATTTTTCCTCTTGAACCACCGCCACCGGAAAGTTTGGCCTGTGTTTCCTTGATTTTATTTTGAATTTCTTTTTTATCGATCTCCTTAACTTCAGTACGCTTGACTGCCCTCATCCCATTTGGACGTGGGGCAGATGGACGATGAGGAGCTCCCGCAGGTGCCGCCCCGCCCTTCTGAATTAAAGGCTTAGACCTTTCAATATCTTTTTTCTCAATCGGAATGCGCTTCCTCTTTCTCTTCTCTTCGCTCGACTTGCTTTTATCCTCGGTTTCAGGAACCAAATCAATTTTCCCAACGATTTTTGGACCTTCCAATTCAGGCGCCTCAATCTTCATCATCTCAATTACATCTGGTGCTGCTTCTGCAACAACCACTTCCTTCTTTTCTTCAGTTTCAGCTTCAACCACTGGAGGTGCTGGTTCTGGAACCACTTCAACTACAGCCCCTTTCTTTTTTGCAGTCCCTTTTTTAGGTCTGGTTGAAGAATCAAGCGCAGCTAAATCGATTTTATCAAGAATTTTCGGACCCTCCAACTCAGGTGCCTCAATTTTCATCAACTCTGCTTGTGGTAGAGGAGGAGGAGGTGGTGGTGGTGGTGGAGGTGGTGGTGCTTGTA
>JBFYPP010000152.1:0-5206 GCA_041303255.1 Chitinophagia bacterium
CGGTATTGTTATACGCGTTGTTTAAAAATTTTTTACTCACTTCCGGATTATCCATTGCCCCAGAAATTAAAGTTTCTAAATAACCTTGAATGGCAAAGGCCGGGGTTTTGAATTCATGTGAGAGGTTTTGTAAAAATTCTTTTCTAAATGCTTCGTTTTTTTCTAACACTTCCATCTCGGCCGTTCGTTGATCTGCCCATTGAAATACTTCTTCGCTTACTTCCTCTAAACTTTTTTTAGGTAGTATCTTGTTTAAAAAAAACTCCTCTCTTTTAGAAGCCTTTGTTTGGTTGATGAATTTGTAAATCAGCTTTATTTTCCTGGTAAAGTATTTTTCAATTAAAAATTTAGGGAAAAAATAACAGAGTAAAAAAAACAAGGATGTTCCAACAAGTATTACGGTGCTGTTGTTGCCTGTAACAATCAACAATCCTGCCATAAAAATGCAGCTTGTAATTGCTATAATCAGTGAAATTTTGCCCGGCGATTGACTTTTTGAATCGAACATTATGCAATGTACGAAATCAAGCTTCGAATTTGTAACCTACACCCTTTACGGTTGTAATGCAATCAATGCCTAGTTTCTGACGAATTTTTCGGATATGGACATCAATGGTTCTGTCGCCCACAATCACTTCGCTTCCCCATATACGGTTGAGGATTTCATTTCTGAGGAATACCCTACCTGGTTTTGAAGCCAAATAGCTTAGCAACTCAAACTCCTTTTTGGCTAGACTTACGGGTTCCCCCTTGAAATAGACCATATACTCCTCTGGGACAATCCTAATATCACCCAAATCCATGACTTGGTTCAATTCAGGTTTGCTAATTCTCCTGAAGAAGGAATTTACTTTGGAGACCATCACTTTTGGAGAAATCGGCTTACTGATAAAGTCGTCTGCCCCATATTCCAGTCCTTTTACATGAGAAAGTTCATCATTTAGGGCTGTGAGAAAAACAATAATGGTGCCTGCAAACTCTGGTTGGCTCCTTAAGATCTTACAAACCTCCATGCCATTTTTTTTGGGCATCATGATGTCTAGTATAATTAGGTCTGGAAGCGACTCCTTGGCTTTTTGGATGGCCTGGTCACCGTCTTTCGCAGTGATCACCTTATACCCATGAAGTTGCAAGTTGTAACTGATGATTTCTAGGATATCTGGTTCGTCATCAGCAACGAGAATTTTCTTGCCTTCCATTACCATGGTTTAGTGGTTTTGGTGAAGTTATATTTTGTTTAAGGGAATTTATAGGAATTCATGATTACTAAATTGTTAATACCCTAAAATGACTTGCCCGAATAAACCCTAATTTTGCCATATGTTGCGTTTGTGTATCATTTTTCTGGTGATGTTGCCCATGCTTTCTTTTGCCCATGCCTTATCGGATACCGGGAAGTTGGTGATCGATATACGCAGGATTCAACTTCACGATGATATTGATGCCTTGCAGTTGAAAATGTACGGAGTAGATGGAAAGTATGACAAGATTATTTCAGCCAGTAGGGACCTAGACCTGAATTTATTACTGACTGATGTATATACCCGGCAGGTGGATGTATTACAGAACGAAATTGAACATGCACCTGAACTTGACCACAGGGTTAAAGTAAAATACCTTACTGGTATAAAGAATTCCATAGACGCATACTACAAAGCCCTAAGGTCTCAACAAATGTCTGCTGAAAATGGACTTGAGCTTTTTGAAGCTTTCACAGAGTTTTACAATAAGGATAAAGAAGGATCGGCCCTTGGTAAGAGTGTTGAAAAGTATCCCTATAAAGTGAACGGCATCTTGATAGGTGAAAACACTGTTTTTTTTGAAAATCCCGGACTTGGCGAAGCTAGGGTAGAACTTTTCCGTCAGTTTGCCGATACCTATCCCTCAGAAATTCTTTTTAAAATAGAACCTTATTTAGACCAGCCTTTCGCCGATAGTTTATTGATTAATTGTGCTCGTGCTTTTCCGGAAAGGTTTTATAATTATGCTGCAGCAGCTCAAACCAACATTGGCAAACAGATTCGAAAAATAAATGATCCCTTCGTACAACTTCTTGTAAAAATTTCTGATGAACGTGCAGGACGTTTAATTTTCCCATTTGTACACGCTATTTTAAAAGAGCGAATAACAATCGACAGTATAAAAGTTGTTGCAAAAGACAAGCTCAAGTACTATCAACTCCTTGTTAAAACTCAATTGCAGTATGTAGATGATTTAAAGAGAAAGGATACTCCTGTTTTGTACACGGAGCTGGGTGTGATGATCAAAAGAAAAGCGGAGGAAGTTTTTATTAATGAAATCAATGCACTTCATGACCTACCAGACGAAAAGCGGTTCAAGATTTTACAGCCGCTGAAAGCAGAAGAGCTTTACTACCTCATTGTAACGGGGGAAGACATTATCTATACATCCAGTTATGTTGGCGTATATAACCGAATGATGGCCAAGTCTCCACAGCGAAATGGGGATAGCTTGCTTATGTTGGTTAAGTTTGATCGATTTAAGAAGTTTATTAGAATGGCTGCCAGCTACAACAAAATGGATGTCTTTCTTGCATCCATGACCCCTGATAATGCGCAGCTGTTGATGAAGGCATTTGTAAGGGGACTTGATAAAGTAAATAACCTAGAGGATGCAGTAGATGTTGCAAATTCGTATGGCAGTATTACTAATCCGAATATTGCCCAATTGATGCGGGAAGAGATTTTGTCTAGTTTAAGTTTAAACACAAACAGAGGGAATACTAGAGGGGAGGCAATTTATGATATTTTAAATCTTTTGTTTTTATCTGCAGAGGACAGCAGTGAGCAACTTACTTTAAAATACAGAATACCCGCTGTTTATAGATTGCCAACGAGTAATCTATTGGATACTGCTGGAAGGGTTGTGCAACAAGTCTTTTTTTATGGCGATAAAGATGGGATTCAATCTTTTCAGAATTTCATGGGACTTTTCAAGGATAAAAAAGGTTGGTTAATTACTCAAAATGAAAATTGGGTGGAAATTCAGTCGCAATTGGGAAATCCAGTGTTGATTTTTGCGAATAAACCTTTAGATAATTCTAAGGGAGATGATCCGGATGCAAAAGCACAGCAATTATTGATTGAATATTTAAAAATGCAAGGGCTATCTCCAACTATTGTGATTCATCGCGGGCATAGTTATCATTTGAAATATACCATTGCACAGCTCTCTTCTTCCGCAAAAATTATTGTGTTGGGATCTTGTGGAAGTTATCAAAACCTGAGTTCTGTTTTACAGATTTGTCCGGATGCCCATATTGTATCTTCCAAAGAAGTGGGATCTAGTCTAGTGAACGAGCCCGTGTTGAAAATGATCAATGAGTCGTTGTTGAATAGCGAAAGTGTAGACTGGATTAGTATTTGGAATAATTTGAGCAAGCAATTTGCTGGCAGTGAAACAAAGGAAAGATTTGAGAATTATATTCCTCCACATAAGAATTTAGGGGCCTTATTTATCAAAGCATTTAACAACAGAGAGCTCTAAGATTAAAAGATGGAGCAAAAGACCAACAATATCCCAAAGAAAAAGATTTTTGATTTTCAATTGCTATTGAGGATTTTTAGCTTTGCAAAACCTTATTCAGGTAGGTTTTATCTTTCAGCAACGTTGGCGGTTCTGCTTGCATTAGTTGCTCCAATCAGACCCATCTTGATCAACGAAACGCTCAAAAAAACAAGCGATTCCAACGGTGGTCAATTGGAACTGATTATGCAATTTTTATTGGTTATTACAATCGTACAAGTCTTGGTATTATTTGTAGAGACCGGTCTGCGATTTTTGTTTACTTATCTTACTTCATGGCTTGGGCACAAAGTAGTGAAAGACATAAGAGTAAGAGTTTATGAAAAAATTTTGTCGCTTAACCTAAGGCAGTTTGACAAGACACCCATTGGCACACTCACCACAAGAACCATCAATGATATTGAAGCAGTCAACGATATATTCTCTGAAGGATTGGTTCCCATTTTAGCGGATTTTCTTTCCATCATTGCCATTTTATCGGCCATGTTTTATACAGATTGGCAACTGACTTTGGTCTGTATCATCCCTTTCCCCTTTTTAATTCTGGCTACTTATTTTTTTAAGGAAAGTGTAAACCGCTCTTTCACCAATGTTAGAAATGCCATTGCTTCTTTAAATGCTTTTGTTCAAGAGCATATTTCTGGAATGCAAATCATTCAGTCCTTTACAGCAGAAAAAAGAGAACAGCAAAGATTTCAATCCATTAACACCAAGCACAGAGACGCAAACATCCATGCAATATTTGCCTATTCTGTTTTTTTTCCTGTCGTAGAAATTGTATTGGCCTTTTCCATGGGAATTTTGGTCTGGTATGCCGCTACTACAAACTACGATCTTAGCCAAACGGCTGCAGTAGCAGTTGCGGGTAAAGTGGTTTCATTTACTTTGTTGCTCAATTTGTTGTTTAGGCCCTTAAGGGTGATAGCAGACAAATTCAATGTATTGCAAATGGGGATGGTTGCGGGTGAGCGAATTTTACAGGTGCTCGATAACCAAGATATTTTGCCTGTTAGTGGCAAACTTCAAGAATTCTCACTGAAAAAAGAAATCAGGTTTGAGGAGGTTGGTTTCGCTTACTTGGTAGGCCATCCGGTGTTGAAAAATATAAATTTCGCAGTACAAAAAGGAGATACCTTGGCCATTGTTGGGCACACCGGCAGCGGGAAGTCAACCATCATCAACTTGATAAATAGGCTGTATCAACACCAAAACGGACAAATTCTAGTTGATGGAATACCAATTGAAAAAATTGACATACAATCACTTAGGTCTAGAATTGCAGTCGTCTTGCAAGATGTATTTCTTTTTTCGGGTACCATTATGGATAATGTTACCCTTCGAAACCCCCTTATTACAAAGGAAGAAGTAGTTGCTGCTGCAAAAATGATGGGTATTCATGATTTCATTATGCAATTGCCCAATGATTATGAATACAATGTGATGGAAAGAGGCGCAACCCTGTCGTTAGGACAACGTCAATTGCTGTCCTTTATCAGGGCCCTGCTTTACGGTCCAGAATTACTGATTTTAGACGAAGCCACCTCGTCTGTAGATTCTGGCACAGAAAGATTGATTCAACAAGCCATTGATGTGCTCACTGCGGGCAGAACTTCCATTGTGATTGCTCACCGGTTGTCAACTATCCAAAAAGCCAACCAAA
>JBFYPP010000153.1:0-5173 GCA_041303255.1 Chitinophagia bacterium
CCGCATATCATTGATGATGTTATTGCGAATGGGCGTTAAGACATACATCGCGCCATAGAGAAAAATATTTTTGAGTACAATCGAACAAATAACAAGGACACAGATAATAGCAAGTGCTTGAATGCGGCCCTCTGGCGTTTGCGTTAATTCTGATAAGGTATTGTATAGTTGATCTGAAAGTTCACCCAATCTAAACCTGGATGTTTGTACGCCATCACTTTGCTGTAAATCGAAAATCAATGTTAAGAAGGGGGCCAACATGGCCAAAGAAATCAGTGAAAAAAATGCAGAAAGAATGTTCAGGATAAAATATCCAGTGACCATTCTGGGATATTTTTTGATATAATTGAAAATGATACCCAGGCTCTTCATTATGCTGACTTATGTTTTTTCAGAATTAGCACCAAAAGTAACTAATTTTACACCCATCAAGATGCCAATATGGAGGAAAGCAAAAGACAAAAGCAAATAGCAGGTGTTATTCAGGAAGAAATGAATGATATTTTCCTGAGGTTCGGTATAAATATGATGGATGGAGGAATGGTTTCTATCTCTCAGGTAAAAATAACTCCAGACCTTCTTGAGGCCCGTATTTATCTAAGTTTGTTTCAATTAAAAGATCCAGAAGCGGCACTAAAAAGAATCGAAGATCGAAAAGGAGAAATTCGAGGAGAATTGGGCAATCGGGTGAAGCAGCAGCTAAGAAGAATTCCTGAATTACGCTTTTTTAAAGACGATACACTGGATCACGTATTTAAAATGGAAGAACTCTTCAAGAAAATTAACGAAGAAAAAAACAAATGAATTTTAGGATCATCCTGAAATTTGCCTGGAGGTATTTCAAAGCCAAGAAATCTACCAATGCCATCAATGTTATTTCATGGGTAAGTGTAATTGCTATTGTGTTTGGCACAGCTGCTCTTATCGTAATACTAAGTGCATTCAACGGGTTTGAATCACTGGTTAAATCACTCTATGCTTCTTATTATCCTGATATAAACATCAGTGCAAAAAAGGGCAAGTTGATTACGCTTTCACAAAAACAGTTGGACCAACTGCGGGGAATAAATGAAATTGAAACATTTAGTTTGGTTGCAGAAGAAAAAGCCCTGATACAAAATGGCCCCTTGCAAACGGTTGTTCATATCAAAGGGGTAGATAACAACTACAGTAAAGTAGCAGGTGTAGTGGAGAGTATGTACCGAGGAGAATTTGAGTTGGGTACTGAAGATCAACCTGGATTGGTTTTTGGTGTGGGAGTAGAGCAGGCATTGGGACTATCTTCAAATCAAGCGATATCGCCGGTCTCCATTTATTTGCCTAAAAAAACAGTTATTGCCGTTGCTGATCCACTCCAATCATTGGCAATGTCGCTTGGAAATCCCCGGGGAAGCTTTGCCATTCAGACGGAATTTGACAACAAGTATGTGATTACCAACCTTGATTTTATAAGATCTTATGTTGGTTACCGCCAAGACCAATACAGCGCAGTGGAAATAAAATTGAAACCCAATGTGTCTGCATCTTCAGTAGTACCAACTCTTGGTTCATTGCTAGGGGATGGCTATTTGGTGGAAGACCGGTACCAGCAGAACAAAATGTTGTACAATACCATACGACTAGAAAAGTTAGCCATTTATGGCATTTTTACACTCATACTCATCGTTGCAGCATTCAACATGTTGGGCGCGCTAAGTATGCTTGTTTTAGAAAAAAAGAAAGACATACAAGTCTTAAAAGCAATGGGCGCAGACCAACAATTGATACAACAAATTTTCCTCGCAGAAGGTGCATTGCTCTCTTTTATTGGAGCAATTGGAGGGATGTGCATAGCGCTGATCTTGTACTACCTGCAAATCCAATATAAGTTGGTGCCTTTGCAGGGAGATACTTTTTTAATTGATTATTACCCGGTTAAATTATCGGTGAACGACTTCCTTTTGGTAGGCATTACTGTATTGGCCATAGGAATATTGGCTTCCTGGATACCTTCCAAGAAAGCTGCTGCGCAGGCAATGGAACTCAGAAATTAAATTTAATAATCGCCTATTGTTTCTGGTAATTGAGACAATGCTTTGGCCAGTTGTTCATCGTTTGGTGCAATGCCATGCCATCCATGGTCGTTTTCCATGAAATCGACTCCTTTGCCCATCAAGGTTTTCATAACAATCGCAATTGGCTTTCCTTTGCCTGTGGCTGATTTTGCCAAATCCAATACCCTGAGTACATCGTCCATGTCGTTTCCTTCCATTTCAAGGGTTGTCCATCCAAATGTGGCAAATTTTTCTTGGATGTTTCCAAGTGAAATCACTTTGTCTGTTGGACCATCAATTTGTTGTCCATTCCAATCAATGGTAGCAATGAGGTTATCTACTTTATGGTGAGCAGCGAACATCACTGCCTCCCAAATTTGCCCTTCTTGTAATTCTCCGTCGCCATGCAGCGAATAAACAAGGTTACTGTCGTTGTTAAGTTTTTTTGCGAGAGCTGCACCCAAAGCAACGCTCAGGCCTTGTCCCAATGAACCTGAAGCCATCCTAACACCAGGAAGATGTTCATGCGTGGTAGGATGTCCTTGCAGTCTGCTATTCAGTTTGCGAAAGCTTGATAATTCGTTTATTGGAAAATACCCAGAGCGGGCCAAGCAAGCGTAGAACACCGGAGAAATATGACCGTTAGATAAGATGAAAATATCTTCGTTAAGCGCATCCATGTTGAAAGCAGGATCATGTTTCATTACCTTAAAATAGAGGGCGGTAAGAAAATCTGTGCAGCCCAAAGATCCTCCAGGATGTCCACTTTGAACGGCATGAACCATTCTAACAATATCCCTTCTGATCTGTGTTGCTGTGTCCTGCAATGTTGACATAACTTAAATTTTGGGCAAAGCTAATGTATTTGGTGTTTTTTCTCTTTTTAAGCCTTTTTTTTATCTGTTGTTGGCTGTAAAATAATCGGTTGTAAAATTCGTTTTAATACTGACCTTTGGTGAGATTTAGTATTACCTGTAAAGCCGACCCATGGAATATGTTGTTTTTGCATCCTTTCTGTCTTTTGTCGTTGCCTTCCTAACAACTCCAGTTGTTATCAAGATTGCCGATGCAAAAAAGCTATTTGATCAGCCATCTCCACAAAAGGTACATTACACTCCAATTCCTACATTTGGTGGAGTTGCATTTTTTGTAGCAGTGCTTTTCTCTGTCATTTTATTGGTTTCGTTTAAGTCGGCACCCGAAATGCAGCACTTTATTGCAGCTTCCATTGTTGTTTTTTTAATTGGGTTGAAAGATGATATTCTGCTTATATCACCAACAAAAAAATTTCTAGGTCAGTTATTGGCAGTCTTTCTATTAACTTATCAAGGGCATTTTCAATTAACAACTCTCCAAGGGTTGTTGGGCATACATGAGCTGAACACGGTGGTTGCTACTATTTTCACCTACTTAACTGTTCTTGTTATTATAAACGCATTTAATTTGATTGATGGGGTTGATGGCTTGGCAGGAATGATGGGTATAATTACTGGACTATTTTTTGGATGCTCATTTTTGATTGCTGGAGATTTGCCTTATGCAATCTTGGCTTTTTCATTGGTGTTTAGTTTGATGGCCTTTCTTATCTATAATTTTTCTCCTGCCAGGGTCTTTATGGGGGATACGGGCTCTCTGTTTTTGGGATTGGTGATTTCAGTTTTGGCAATTAAATTCATTAATACTGATTTTCGCCTTTTAGCAAAATTGAATATTACACAAACAGGAGCAATGGGGTTTGCCGCAATTTTTATCCCGCTAATGGACACCTTGCGTGTATTTTCTTTCAGAATTTATAAGGGTTTATCGCCGTTCAGCAGAGACGTTAATCACATTCACCACCTTCTGCTTAACAAAGGATACGCGCACGTAAAAGTCACTATCATTTTATCTGCCCTTTCATTGGCAAATCTTTTATTGGCTTATGCTTTGCAACCCCTTGGAATCAATATGATGATTGGAGCGCTCATGGTATCGGGTATTATTACTGCTTGGATATGCTCTGCAAACCACAACAAGCCCAATCAAAAAGAAAACTATAAAGTAGGGGCCAGTAAATTCTCTTTTCTGGGTAAAAAAAGGGTTAACAGCCCGGAATTAAACAACTGATCCTGTCAGTTTTCTTGTGTGCATTCCACTTCATTCCTTAGATTTGCATTTGAAATTTTGAACTATGTCTGAGGAACTTCAACAACACATCACGGAAGCCCATTCTTCAATGGAAAAGGCGATTTCACATTTGGAAGCCGAATTGGTGAAAGTCAGGGCTGGAAGGGCAAATCCACAAATGTTTGATGGACTGGTTGTAGATTACTACGGTTCACCTACCGCCATTGCACAGGTTGCAAATATTTCAGTTGTTGATGCCCGAACCTTAACCATACAGCCCTGGGAAAGAAACATGCTACAACTTATTGAAAGATCAATTATAGCGGCTAACCTAGGGGTAAATCCTCAGAATGATGGTTCCATCATTCGTATTTTTCTTCCACCACTTACAGAGGAAAGAAGAAAAGAGATTGTAAAAAGAGTGCAAAACGAAGGGGAACAATCTAAAATCGCCATACGAAATATCCGAAGAGATGCAATTGAACAGGTTAAGAAGCTGCAAAAGAATGGATTGAGTGAGGATGTTGCTCAAGATGGGGAAAAAGAAATTCAGGAAATGACCAATAAATTTATTGCGTTGGTGGAAAAAAACCTCAGTTCCAAAGAGAAGGAAATAATGAGTATCTAATGTTATTTGTTAGCCAATCTCACTCCCAAGAGAATAATTGCCATACCCCCCAATTGAATGGCTGTAACTGTTTCGCCCGCATAAAGTCCCCATCCTAAGGCTACGAAAGGGATAATATAGGTTACGGTTGAGGCAAAAACCGGACCTGCTTTTTTCATCAGGTAGTAAAAAATTACAGAAGCTACGCCCGTATTGATAATCCCCAAGAATCCTGCGATCAAGGTCCCTTTCGTCCAGTTTCCATTGACCAGGTTTGGGTCTGAAAAATATCCAGTGGCTACCAAAATGAGTAACGTAGGCAGAATAAGTGAGGTAAATGCAATTGTTGCTATGTTAAGTGGGGCAACATTTTGGACGTATTTGTTTACCACATTTACATTTAGGCCGTAGAAAATTGTAGCGAGTA
>JBFYPP010000154.1:0-5168 GCA_041303255.1 Chitinophagia bacterium
GGGTGATGATGATGGGTAGAGTAGAGGGACAGAAATGGGTGGGTGATAAAATCTATTTGTCCTTCAACAAAAACAAAGACCTAGGTACTGCGGATTTTGCTCAGCAATGGAGTAAGCCACAATTGGTTTTACAAAAGCCTGGACATATTCTTTGGTATCCATCATTGCAGCCGATGAACACTGAAGAAGACATCAAAGCCAAGCGCACTTGTTTGAGATTGGGTAAAAAAGCAAGATTGTTTGTAAAAGATATGGAAGGCGAGAATCATCAGTATATCTCAGAATACATCATTGATTTCGAAAAACTACAACAAAAATAGTTATTTGCTTTTCGACAATTCTTTCAACAAATGCCATTGTTGGTTGATGGTTTCTTTAAGAAAAAAAATCTCTTGTTGTAATTGAATAACCAGCTGCTCCTCTGGGGTAGCATGCTTGGAATTTGTAAGATCAGAAATGGTTGTTAGCGCTGTGCTGTTTTCCAAATCTTCCGGCGTTGTATTTAATAGTGCCGAAACCTCCTGAAGTGTGTATTTGTTAATATTTCCTGTCCTTTCAAAAAAAGATACAAGTGATCTTGTCTTGCCAAGACTTCTTGCAAGATCCTCCTGAGTCATACCCCTGTATGCCCTCAGCCGTTTAATTTCTTGCCCAACATGTTCTCTTAATTTTTTCACTAATCAAAATGACAAATATTTTATTTGTCAAAATGATAGTTATTTGTCAAAATGGCAATATATTCGAGTATAAGATAGTTGAATAATCAATCAAATAAGTTTTTTTCTTAATATAAGTGGTATACAGCTTGCTGTATGATTAGTAGCAGGCTAGCTTAGGCACCATTTAGGGCAGACCTGGTCTGCCCTTTTCAAAACATAAATAGGTAGGCGACATGGTGAATATTAAGTAAATTGAATCTTCAATTTTGCCCATGACTAATTTTTCACGGCGTACGGCCTTAAAACAGTTGGCTTTCGTTTCTTTCGGAATCGCCTTGATTCCCTCCTGCATGGAAGACAGAAGCAAAGCCAGCCTCTTGCTCAAGAGTCTAAAAATTTCTCCAGCAGATGAAGCCATGCTTGCTGAGTTGTGCGAAATTTTTATTCCTAAAACCAGTACGCCTGGTGCCAAGGATATTTCAGCGCATCTGTTTGTGCTAACGATGGTTGATGATTGTGCACCAAAAGATCAACAGCAGGCTTTCTTGAAGGGCATGGAAGACTTTAATAGTCTTTGTAAATCGACTGTTGGTAAAGCACTTGTTGATTGTGATGCAAGTGAAAAGAATAAAATAACGGAGGCTTTACTCGCTATCAAAGAAGAGGATACACCACTAAAACATTTCTTAGGCATGGTGAAAGGCAGAACTATTCAGGCCTATACCAGTTCTGAATTTTTCCTTACCAAAGTACAGGTATATGAACTGGTACCCGGCCGTTACCATGGCTGCGTCCCAGCCTAATCCCTATTCGCTACTCCCTAACCCCTAAATTTCAACAATGCCTAACAATACATTCGACGTTATCGTAATCGGATCCGGACTCAGCGGTGGCTGGGCTGCAAAAGAGTTTACAGAAAAAGGTCTCAAGACACTTGTTTTGGAAAGAGGTAAAGAAGTCAAGCACCTTAAAGATTATCCTACTACCAATAAAATGCCTTGGGAGTTCCCACATCGAAATGAACTTACGCAAGAAATAAAAGATGCAAATCCGGTCATCAGTAAATGCTATGCATTCAGAGAAGATGCCATGCATTTCTTTGTGAAAGATGCTGAGCATCCTTATGTACAAGAGAAGCCATTTGATTGGATCAGGGGATATCAAACCGGTGGTAAATCGCTTATGTGGGCACGTCAAGTGCAAAGATGGAGTGCATATGATTTTGAAGGACCTGCACGTGATGGATTTGCAGTCGATTGGCCTATACGTTATAAAGACATTGCACCATGGTACAGCTATGTTGAAAAATTTGCGGGCATTTCTGGTAACCGAGATAATCTTGCTATTTTGCCAGATGGAGAATTTTTGCCTCCACTGGAAATGAGCTGTGTTGAAAATTATTTCAGTGATTTTGTTAAGAAGAATTATACCGATAGACATGTTGTTTATGCCCGTTGCGCACATTTGACAGTCCCGCAAAAAATACATTTAGAACAAGGAAGGGCCCAGTGCCAGAATAGAAATCTTTGTCAGCGTGGATGCCCATTTGGCGGCTATTTTAGCTCCAATTCAGTTACGCTTCCATGGGCAGAGAAAACCGGAAACCTCACCATGATCTCAGATGCAGTTGTACATTCCATCATCTATGATGAAAAACTGGGAAAGGCAACTGGCGTGCGTGTGATAGATGCAAAGACAATGAAGTCCACAGAATATTTTGCTAAAGTAATTTTCTTGAATGCAGCTGCGCTCAATTCAAATCTTATTTTATTGAATTCAATTTCAAACAGGTTCCCTAATGGTTTAGGTAATGATAGCGGAACCCTGGGTAAATATGTGGCCTTCCACAATTATCGTTCACGCGTAAGTGGCAAGTATGATGGTTATCTGGATAAAACGACTGATGGCAGATCACCTACCAGTGGATATATTCCACGATTCAGAAATGTAGAAAAACAAGAGACTGATTTCTTAAGAGGATATGCTGCAGGATTTTATGCAGGTAGAGGTTCACATACCAATACCGACGGCCTTGGAGAATCATTAAAGGAAAATTTAGGTAAATCAGAATTGGGTCCTTGGCATGTAGGATCTCACATGATGGGAGAGACCATTCCTAAGGAAACCAATTATGTTACGTTAGACAAAGAGAAAAAAGATGCATGGGGAATGCCATTGTTGAGTATCAGTGTTGATTATGATACCAATGATGATAAAATGGTAAAAGACTTCCAAGAACAATTGATTGACATGTTTGAAAAGGCAGGTTTCTATGATATCGAAACATCCGACTCTAAACAACCTCCAGGATTGGATATCCATGAAATGGGTGGTGTAAGAATGGGACACGATCCCAAAACTTCGATGTTGAACAAATGGAACCAAATGCATCATTGCAAAAATGTATTTGTGACTGATGGTTCATGCATGACTTCCACTTCTACACAAAACCCATCACTTACCTACATGGCGTTTACAGCAAGAGCAGCCGATTATGCAATGGGGGAATTGAAAAAAGGGAATATTTAAAATGAAGGCAATTTATTATGGAATATTGAACTTGGTTGGCTTCGCGCTGGTGTTAACATTCAATGCATTGGCCAATATTCTTCCTATTAACGGGTACAATACGGGACAGGTTTCGGCTTTCTATCCCAATTATTTTGTGCCGGCAGGATTCACATTCAGTATTTGGGGAGTCATTTATTTACTCTTGATGGGGTTTGTAATTTGTAGTTTACTTGCTGCACTGCCTTCTTTTCCTACTCAAGCCCGAAATGCAATTGCAAAGGCAAGTCCACTTTTCCTACTTAGCTGTCTGCTCAATGCAAGTTGGATTGTTGCTTGGCATTATTTGTACTTGGGACTATCCTTGGTCATTATGCTCATTTTTTTGATAACCTTAATCAAATTATTTCTAACCATCAATAAAACGAAATTTGAGCTACGTCCATTCTATCGTTTTTGGATCTACCATCCTTTTGTAGTCTACCTGGGTTGGATATCAGTGGCTACCATCGCCAATTTCACTGCATTGTTTGTTGGAATAGGTTGGCAGGGAGAGCCATTTGCAGCAACAACTTGGAGTATTTTATTAATCATTATTGCAATGTTGCTTGGTATTATCCTAGTGGGCGTTAAAAAGGAGCCTGCCTATGGTTTTGTGTTGGCATGGGCATTTTTTGGCATCTATAGCAGCCAGCTTAAGGATGCACCTATGGTGGGATATACAGCTGCAATTGCTTCATCATTTATATTGGCGCTCACAATTACCATCTTGATAAAATTCAAGAAAGCATTACGATAGAAGTTGATTGTGTAACTTTGCAATCATGAATATCAGCAAGATTTGTATAACAGTATTTCAACAATGTGTGAAGGATTATCATGTACATCATCATGTAGATCGTCCGATCGAAAATCCCCATGATGCTAACTCATTTGACTATTTATTGTATTTAAAGAACCATATTGATACTGTTCAATGGCATTTGGAAGATATTGTTAGAGATCCAAACATAGATCCATTAGAAGGAATTGCTTTGAAGAGAAGGATTGACAAATCCAATCAGGAACGTACCGATCTTGTTGAGAAGATTGATGATTATTTTTTAGAAAAGTATAAGGAAGTTGTACCGACAGCAGATGCAAAAATAAATTCGGAAAGTCCCGCTTGGGCAATCGACCGTCTTTCTATTTTGGAATTGAAGATTTGGCACATGCAGGAAGAAGTGAATAGGCAAGAGGCAGATGAAATACATCGACAAAAATGCAAATTGAAGCTGAGTGTTTTGCTTGACCAGCAAGTAGATCTTTCTACATCGATAGATGAGTTGCTAATGGATATTGAAGCAGGCAGAAAAAAAATGAAGGTTTATCGTCAAATGAAGATGTATAATGATCCTTCATTGAACCCGGTCTTGTATCATCTTGCACAAAAACAATCATGATCGATTCTAACCAACGTATTTTAGTCATAAGGTTTTCTGCTCTTGGTGATGTGGTGATGACGGTTCCTGTCGTTAAAGCATTTTTATCCGCTCATCCTGAAACGGAGTTGATTATGCTCTCTGATCAACGAATGGAAGAGCTTTTTCAAGGAATTGACAGACTGATTTTTGTGGGTGCTGATTTAAAAGGCAAACACAAAGGAATTCTAGGGATGATTCGACTTTTCAAGATGCTTAAGAAAACGTATGCATTTGAGGAGGTGGCCGATTTACATGGGGTGATTCGCTCTCATTTACTCAGGTTACTATTTAAATTTAACAAAAAAGAGACTGCTGTTATAGATAAGGGACGTTTCGAAAAATTTGCCCTGGTAAGGAAAGAAAATAAAATTTACAGACCTCTGAAACATTCAACAGTCCGTTATTTGGATGTTTTCAACCAACTTGGATTTAAAGGCATAGGGCATAAAAACTGGGTGAACAATACCATTGTACGTGAATCGAACAACCAGGTGCCTACAAGCGGCACCAAAATAAAAATTGGATTTGCACCCTTTGC
>JBFYPP010000155.1:0-5110 GCA_041303255.1 Chitinophagia bacterium
ATATAAATACTCCCATGGCTTTTGTTAATGGAGTAAATGAAAATGATAGCCCTTTGTTTCACCAGAAATATGTAATTGGAGATCTGATGCCCATGCGAAGAGCGGCTGAACCTGAAGAAATAGCTGGAGTTGCATTGTTTTTAGCTGGAAAGGATGCATCTTATATAACCGGCCAAATCATTGTTGTTGATGGCGGATTGACAATTACATTTTAAACCTTGATTAGACAATGAAAATTGAAGCAGTTGATTTATTCTACCTTTCGATGCCTGAAGTTTTGGATATCGGTGATGGCAGTCAGGATGCTTTGTTAGTAAGGATTCGTGCGGGAGCCTATGAAGGCTGGGGTGAGTGTGAAGCTTCCCCATTGACTTCCATTGCAAGTTTTGTCGCACCCATGTCACACAGTGCTTGCAAACCGGTTAAATATTCAGTTGAAGGCAAAAACATAAATGATATAGCTGACATCTATAATATTTCTAAACTGGTCTATGAAAATTCATTTGATTTATTACAGGCCGATCATACCCTCTCAGGCATTGATATTGCGCTTTGGGATTTGCTGGGCAAAATAAAGCAGGCACCGGTTTATAACATATTGGGATATAAAAAGGCCTATGCCAAATTACCTTATGCCTCCCAGCTTTTTGGAAATACTCCTGAAGAAACATTTTTAAAAGCCAAGAAATCATTTGACATGGGTTTCAAAGCTGTAAAGTTTGGCTGGGGTCCATTTGGCAAGGGAACACTTAAGGAAGATGTGGCACAATTAAGAGCAGCCCGTGAAGGTCTGGGAAAAGATATTCATTTAATGATTGATGCAGGAACTGCATGGATTGATAATAACAACGATGCCAGCAAAAGACTAAAAGCACTTAAAGAAATAAATGCATATTGGCTTGAAGAACCTTTTATAAACGGAGAATTAGCAGCATACAAAAAACTTTCTACAGCTTCACCCCTTTGCCCACTGGCAGCCGGTGAAGGTTGCCACAATTATGCACAGGCAGCAGCTATGATTGAATATGCTGGCCTGAGCTTCATTCAAATTGATACAGGGCGCATTGGTGGTATTACAGCTGCAAAACGGGTTGCCGATCTTGCCAAGGCAAGAGGGGTAACATTTATCAATCATACCTTTACCTCACACCTGGCGCTGAGTGCATCGCTTCAACCCTATGCCGGTATAAAAGGTGATGTCATTTGTGAATATCCGGTTGAATCACAACAACTGGCTTTAGATATAACAAAAGAAAAAATACTTCCCGATTCAAACGGGATGATTCATGTTCCTGATTTGCCTGGACTCGGCATGACCGTAGATACCGAAAAACTTAGACCCTATTTGGTTGACTTAGAAATCAAGGTAAATGGAAATAACATTTATAAAACAACAGCACTTTAGAAATCTCGCCCGATATTTGAAAGCAGATGAAGTGGATGAACACTTGATTGAGGGATTAGGAAGAAAGAAACAGAAATTTATTAAACTTAAATTATCAGCCAATGAATATGGTTAAAAATGATTTCGAAAATCAGGTTGCCATTGTAACAGGAGGAGCCGATGGACTTGGAAAAGCAATTGCCAACAAACTTGGATTGCAAGGAGCTGCCATTGCCCTTTTTGATATAAACCCGACTCAATTGCAAAGCACAACTGAATCACTGGTGGCTCAGGGTATAAAAGTCCGTTCATATGTCGTGGATGTTGCGAATGAAAAGGAAATCATTGATGCTGTTGATAAGGTTGAGAGGGAGTTTAACAAAATTGATATCATGGTGCATTGCGCAGGAATTGTTGGTCCAACAAACACAAAAATTACAGCATATTCAACTGATGAATTTGACAAAATTGTAGCAATAAATTTGAAGGGAAGCTTTCTAATTACTAAATACACGATCCAGAAAATGGAAAAGAATAATTATGGAAGAATCCTCCTTATTTCATCTATTGCTGGAAAAGAAGGAAACCCGGGAATGGTCGGCTACTCATCAACTAAAGCAGGCGTTATCGGTCTTGTAAAAGGTGTTGCCAAGGAATATGCTACTTCGGGAATTTTAATAAACGGACTGGCTCCCGCAGTAATCAAAACCACTATGAATAAGAATACCGCACCCGAACAATTGGCATACATGACAGCAAAAATTCCAATGGCCAGGCTAGGTGAGCCAGAAGAAGTAGCTGAAATGGCATCGTTTATTGTTTCATGTAATAATAGTTTTTCTACTGGTTTTATATTTGATATTTCCGGAGGCAGGGCGACTTATTAAATATTTCATAATGATTATAAACTATCTACGTTTTAATGTACTGGTGAAATATTGTATAACTATTGTTCTTCTTTGTTGCTTATACCCTGTTTGGGGAAAGGAGAAAGTATTTCGTATTGGTGTGGCCGGACTAAATCATGGCCACGTAGGTTGGGTTTTTGAAGCTAATAAGCGTTCTGATATTGAAATTGTTGGTATTGCTGAACCTAATCGAGCATTAGCTGAACGTTATATTCTGGCCCATGGGTTGTCGATGGATTTGATTTTTGAATCTCTCGAAGAGATGTTGGAAAAGACTAAACCTGAGGCAGTCACTGGCTTTGGAACAACTTTTGCTCATTTGGAAATTGTACAATTATGTGCTCCTCGTGGTATACATGTAATGGTGGAAAAGCCACTTGCGGTAAGTTTGGCACATGCCAAAGAAATGGCAAATCTTGCCCAAAAATATCAAATCCATTTACTGACGAATTACGAAACTTCTTGGTATGCTACTAATGAAAAATTATACCAACTATTTAAGGCTGGGCAAATTGGCGAAGCAAGAAAAATAGTCGTCCGTGATGGTCACCGAGGTCCCAAAAAAATTGGAGTAAGACCTGAGTTTTTAGAATGGTTAACTGATTTAGAATTGAACGGAGCAGGAGCTCTTATGGATTTTGGTTGCTATGGCGCCAACCTTAGCACTTGGCTTTTGGATGGTAAGAGACCAATTTCAGTCACCTCGATCACCCAGCAACTTAACCCCGCTGATAATCCCAAGGTGGAGGATGAGGCAACCATTATTTTGACTTATCCAACTTCTCAGACGATAATCGAAGCTTCGTGGAACTGGCCAATTGGAAGAAAAGACATGGAAGTTTACGGTATGATTGGAGCTATTTTTTCTGACAATGCCAAAAATCTTCGAGTTCGAATGGCGAAAGGTTATGATGGATTTGAAGAGAAGAAATTTGAGTTGGATGCTCGACAGAAGCCATTTGATGATCCCTTTTCTGTTTTGAAAGCGGTAGTTTGGGGGGAAATAAAACTTGCTGCATTTGATCTCTATAGCTTAGAAAATAACCTGATTGTTATGGAGATTCTAGAAGCAGCCAAAGAGAGTGCAGCTTCCATGAAAACAGTTTTTCTTTCAAAATAAACCAACTCCTTAATTTCCTGATAGCAACATACTCAATCATCACATTGTAGTTGCATCTTTCGTCGAAAAGGGGAGCAAGAGTGCACAAGGCGACAGAAATGTCGCCTTTTTCTTTGTCCGTCAATGAGTTAGGGTAGTTGCATCTTTTTCATTCCTAAGAATTAATTTTTTCTTTCAATGTTGTAACTTTTTATAAGTTCATGCAACTTATACGTAAAATCATTTTAATTGAATTCATTGTCCGAGAAAGACTTTTTAGATGTTTTACGTCAGCATGAACGAATGATTCATAAAATATGTCATGTATATGCTTCAGATTTATCAGCAAAACAAGATCTTTTCCAAGAAATTATATTACAACTATGGAAGTCATTCAATGGATTTAGAAATGAATCCAAAATAAGTACCTGGATGTATCGGATTGCGCTTAATACTGCACTCACTCAATATCGAAGAGGCAAATCAAAAGTTCCCTTGAGTTTTATAGGCTTTGAATTCAAGGACGTGATTGATAAAAATGATAGTAGTGACCAACAAGAAAATATAGATCTTTTGTATAGTGCTATTAGTAACCTTAATGAAGTCGAAAAAGCAATAGTTATGCTTTATCTAGATGACAAAAGTTATGAGGAAATGGAAGAGGTGCTAGGTATTAGTATGGGTACCTTAAGAGTGAAAATGAATCGAATAAAAGAAAAATTACGTCAGATTACTAAAACAAGTCAATATGGAACTTGAAAAGCTAAAAGAATTATGGGATGACTCTAGTAATTCTTCATTGCCAATTAATGAAGAGGGATTAAGTAAGATTCTGAATCAGGACTCAAGGCGCCCAATTGCTTTAATTAAACGAAATCTGAAATTAGAAGTCCTCTTTGTGATTTTGTTTTATGGTTTTGTCATATGGCTAATTTCAAATCAAGTTGATTCAAATCTTTTATACTTTGATATTCTACTTCTTATCCTTGTTGGAATGCTTTTTTGTATTTATGCATTCTATAAGTACAAACTACTTAATAAAATGGAATGTGTGGCTTGTGAAGTAAAATCAAATCTCAATCTTCAATTGAATTCGTTAGAAAAACTGGTAAAACTTTATTTTAAGGTTAGCAATATCGGTGTAGTCTTTGTTTATCTGATTGCTGGTGCCATATCTTATCTTGAAGCCAAAGACGATAAAGTTCAATTTCCCCATGCATTAGAACTAATTATATTTTTCTCTATTGGCCTTATCATTGCAATTATAAATTATTATATCAGCCGCTGGTACATATTTAATCTTTATGGAAAGCATATTCAAAAACTAAAAAACATACTTTATGAAATGGATGAAACAGATTCAATGTAATCGAAAACTAGTATTTATTTTTTTCTTTACACTCTGCTCGATGCAATCAATTGCACAGCGAGATAAAACAAATACACTTCTTTGGGAAATAAGTGGCAATGGCTTACAGCAACCCTCCTACTTGTTTGGTACAATCCATATGATTTGCAAAGAAGATTTTCTTATTTCCGAAATTGTAAAACAAAAATTCAATTCTAGTAAGCAAGTGTATCTTGAGCTTGATATGGATGATCCGCAGCTTCAGGTAACCATGATGCAGCAAATGCAACTTCCTGACAAAGAGACATTAAAAAATAAACTTGGGGAAAGTGATTTTAAAAAGCTCGATTCTTTTTTACAAAAAGAAATGA
>JBFYPP010000156.1:0-5099 GCA_041303255.1 Chitinophagia bacterium
AAACAAAGAATTATTTGAGGCAGCACTCACCTTGCCTTATGTAAAGATCAGGCAATGCCTTGTGCCAAGAAAAGAAATCGAAGCCATTAGTTTGCATGAATCCATTGCCACATTAACACAAAGGTTCATAGAAACCAATTTGAGTAAACTGGTGGTGTATGATCAAAATATAGATGCCATTGTAGGATATGTACATCAGATTTCTTTGTTTAAAAATCCTACAAGTATTCATTCGATTATGTTACCCATTGCAGCAGTACCAGAAACCATGACTGCCACTGACCTCATGAATATGTTACTTAAGGAAAGAAAAAGTATGGCATGGGTAGTGGATGAATTTGGTGGTACCTCTGGCATTATTACCATGGAAGATTTGCTGGAAGAGCTATTTGGGGAAATTAAAGATGAATATGATATAGAAGAATTGCCTGAAAGAGAATTGGGAGAGGATGAATATGAATTTTCAGGTAGATTGGAAATGGACTACCTCAATGAAAAATATGCATTAGGATGGACCTTAAACCACTCAGAAACCCTATCTGGCTATATTATTCAATACAACGAGGGAATTCCCAAGGTGAAACAAAAGATTGTGATTGGTATGTATGAATTTGAAGTACTGGAGGTAACCGAGACCAGGATAGATTTAGTCAGAATTAAAAAAGCCCTTTAACACAAAGAAATATACAAACTTCTTTGACCAACCCTTTTTCCAATCTGAATTAATAAGTAAATTTGCATCCGGCTTAACCAAAATAAGCTGGTCCCGTAGTTCAACGGATAGAATAGAAGTTTCCTAAACTTTAGATCCCAGTTCGATTCTGGGCGGGACTACCACTTCATTTCAAGCCTTTACTCAATCTTCTATTCAGAATTCCCATTGCAACATACAACACAGGAGAGATCAAGAATTCCTGCATGGTGGCTGCTAACTCCTTGGTTTTTGTTCCTACCATACCAAATGTCCAGTCATATAGTCCTATGGCTGTAATGGCTCCAAGAAGGCTGATGTGGATGAAATGCCATACTTGAGACATCCATTTGTCTTCTAGTTTTCCAAGATGATACGTTCCCACGAAATAAACAACGATGGTTGTTCCAAACTTTACAACATGTCTTAGCTTTCTTGGTATATCATAAGTAAAGACCCTGTCTGCAAAAAGCAAATAAAAAAGTGTATAAACCACCAATATGATGACCAAGCCGCCAATCCATCTGCTCCTATCGGAATTATACAGTTTCATTTTTGGGTGTTGAGAAGGAAAGGTTTTTAGAGAACCAAATCCAAAGGATAAAAATGGTAGAGTATACCATGATTTTAAAAATATAGTGGTGTGCGATGTCGAAATAGGTATCCCAATTCATCAACAATAGTCCAAGGCCCACACACCTTATTACATTTACGGCATGAATGATAAAAATTCCGACTAACCCAAACCAAACTTTTCGCTTGATGGATGCTGGCATAGCCAATAAAAATCCAAAATAAAGGATGAAGAGTTCCAACCCATTGCATTCATCTGCAATGTTCATGATCGGCTTGCCATTCCTGTCTATGCGGGATACACGAGATACTTGAATTTCTCCCTCAAAGTTTTTTACGGCAATCATGGGCTTTGCTGTAAATGTATTACCCGCCGTAATTTGGTTCAATACCCAAACAGAATGTTTGGCCACCATTTGCGTGAGGGGATCATCCAGTGTGCGTTTTTCGGACCATAGCAAAAGATAAAGACCTTTCCATACGACAAACAAAATGAATGATCGTATGAGAAAGGTCTTTATTTGAGGCGGGAAATCAGCGAGTGTACTTTTCAGTTTTTCTAACTGCAATCCCAACATGAACTATTTACCTTTTAAGGTTTAATTACTTCTTTCTGTTCTTCCTCAACCTGTTAGCGCCATAGCCAACACCAGCAGCCAAAAGAAGGCTCAAACCACCATCAACTGGAAGGTTTGTTGGTGGAGGTCCAGGATCTGGACCAAGTTCTACTGCTGCAGAAAGGTCACTGAACATTTGTTGAAGATTAGATCCTCCACTAGAGAAATCTATTTGAGAGAAATCACTCTCTTCGATGAACACTGCATCATCCTGTGCTACTGTGGTAAGACCCACAGAAAGGAACAATGCTAGTGAAAAAATTACCTTATTGATTGAATTCGTTTTCATTATTTCTGTTTTATTCTGGTCTTAGAGTTTTATGAACTTAACGGTTTTGCTATCACCATTTTCGAAATTTACCCTGAGGTACATTACTCCATTGGTGTTTGATTTACCGAAACCGAGTCTATGTTGTACTGAGTTGTTGTCTTCAATTGAACCTTTGTTTACGGTTGCACCTGAAGCGTTTACAACACTGTAAGACTTCGCTTTAGCAGTTGGGTGAGCGATGATTGCATCGATTACATCAGCCCTAACTGGGTTGTTCATTACCCTTACATCAGTAGCGGTGATACCAGACTTTTCTGCAACGTTTACGTGGTTGATTGCAAGCATGAACCTGTCAGACTCTTCAGTTACAGCCATCGTGAACTCATAGCTCAACTTGTTTCCTGTCAAAGGAATTGTTTTCCCTTCCTTTTTATCAATCAAGGACACTGAATTTAAGCTATTCCAATCACCCTCAATATCCATCTCAATTTTAGCTTTACCAGATACCGGTACAGTTACAATTAGCGGATAGTACCTTTTTTCCTTTCCAGTCTCAGAAATTGGTTGGTCAAACTGTACGGATAGGTTGGCATCTGAAGATTTGATTGAAACTGCAGCTCCTGAAGTTCTACCTAAATGAAATGCATCATATTTACTATCAAATCTATTGGTTGCGTCAGAAAAAGTCAGGCCTAAGAAAGATTCAATAGGCAAAGGATTTCCAGGACCAAAGGCTCTTAATCTAATACCCGTATGATTAATTTCCTTATCTGTTGAGTTAACTTTAACCATGGCACCATCTAGTGTAGGTATTCCATTTTTGCCAAACTGGTTCAAATTTGATGATGTATTTTGAACTTTAGCTGATTGAGGAAATACAACTGTGCTAAAATTTTGAGAGTTCATTCTAACAAAGAAAGAAGAACCTGACTCAATAAATCTATCTGCTCCAGAATTAGGAGCAGGTGTTACGCGGTTATAAGACCCCCAGGCTTCAGTTTGGGGATTCCATCTATAAATAGTAGGATCTGAATTATTTAATAGAATATTATAAACACCAGGAACAGCCGGTACGCCTTGGCTTCTTAAATCGATTGTAGAAGCAAATGGATTGGATATTAAATTCCATCCTCTAAGGCCTACTGGACCTAAATTGGTTATTTGTGCCGTAAAAGAGTTTCCATCTTCATTTAGAGGGCCTGAAGAAGTCAAGGTCTGAGCTTGAGCAAGATTATTTGTGAAGTGATTTGACCCATTATCTAGATCATAAACCCAAGCAGCAAAACCTTGTCCTGCATCTATTGCATCATTTAAAGATGTAAGATTTTCATACCCGGTATTCCTATTTCCTCCGGAGCCTAGACTACCATCAGCAAAAGGTTCCTTAAAAATCATCATACTAGGTGTTGCCCCAACTTGAAAAGTCATACCTGAAAGTTTGCTAAGTGGAGTCGGAACAGCATATGGCAAACCAAAGAATCTCCATTGCTTTTTGCGAGAAGGAGCTATATATCTTTCAACAGTTACATTACCTGAAATTTTACCACTAACTGTATGGCTTGCAACCGAAGCAGTACTTGTTGCATTTGAAAGTAATGCTAAGTTAGAGGAGAGAGGACTTACTGTAGGCGTGGCATTTAAAATACCTGAGGTAGTATTAACCTGCGACTGCACATCAACACGATTTCCTAAGGTAACAGTACCAACAGAAGTTGCAGCATCCGCAGTGTTTATAATTAATTGACCAATTTTTCTTTTCTCAGCAGATGTTTGATTAAAGTACAAAGTTCCAGTCTCGTTTTTTGTACCTATTTTAATATTATCAATCGTAGCGAAACCTACAGTTTGGATGTTGTCAATGAAAACACCTGATTCAACTGTAATTGAAACGATGGGAATATCAGAAACAAACCCAAAGAACTGACCAGATGCACTACCAGTGTAATCATATGCTGAACCATTAGCTAGAGTAACAACTACATTGACATTGTTTGTAATTGTGGGCTCCAATACTGGGACTTCTAATTGTTGAAAATCAATTGGCTTACCCAAAGTCATAGGGGTATAATCAAAATCTGTAACTGAAAAATTAGCACTTACCGAATAAACCGGTAATCCACTAAAAGTAATCAACAGTTCATCAAGTTCTACTTTAGTAGAAAGTTGCCTACTTGTTGAGTCATTAGGAACTCCATTAATAGGTGATTTGTCAAATAAGTAAACACCACCAATTGCATTTCCAGCGGCACCTTTTGCGTTAAAAGTATATCCATTTTGTAATGGAAATGTAAACCCTTCAGCTAGAGTGGGGCATGACAAACAACCATCTAAACCCCCAGTAGGTCCAGTATTAAAGTTATTAAAGTAAATCTGAGGAAGAGCGGGGTTCGCACCTACATTAAATGTGGGATTATGTGAATCAGTGTTTGTGTAAACACCGATACTATTGAGAGCATCAACAGTAACATTTGGTAAAACACCACCAATTGCACCCCCAGTAATTACACCAGTGCCAGATATAAACCCATTGATTTTTAAACTTCTTCCTGCTAATTCAATTGAAGCACCTTGAGCAATTGTCAAATTCGAAACAACCAATGTTGTTATGGGTGAACTTACGACAGGGGATCCGAAGAGCAAGTTAGCGGGAATCACAACATTGTGAATCTGCGTTAACCCTCCTGTTATTATAACATTTGGATAAGTCGCAACTTCAATAGGTTGATCAGGAGGTGTAGGGAGAGCGTTTGTGTTAAGTGGGGGCTCATGGTAAACTACAACCCAATTTTCTGCATCTGTCCATAAATTGCTAATCGTCGGTGTCCAAGTGTAAGTAGCCACATATTCAATTGCGGTTTCTACCTGTGCCTTTACAGCTCCAAAGAAGCTGAAACACACGAATAACATTAAAATTTTAATCTGTTTCATAAGTGTAAGTCTGTTAAAA
>JBFYPP010000157.1:0-5083 GCA_041303255.1 Chitinophagia bacterium
GTGATTGTGCCCAGTTGGGTAAGGAGGTGTACAAGAGGTGATGCGGACCAGCCCAGATGTACAAAAAAATCAACGACCAGAAGTGGATGATCGATAAACGGTACGAATAAACGGGCCTATTGGCAGCCTTGGGCAAGAAATAATACATCAAGCCCAGGTAAGGTGTTGTTAGAAAGAAAGCAACGGCATTGTGTCCATACCACCATTGAACAAGTGCATCTTGTACGCCAGCATACCAGGAGTAGCTTTTAAATAGACTAACCGGCAACTCAATTGAATTGACAACATGGAGTACTGCAACGGTAACAAATGTGGCAATGTAAAACCATATCGCCACATAAAGGTGACGTTCCCTTCTTTTAATGATGGTGGCAAACATATTGAAACCAAACACTAACCAGATAAGCGTGATGGCAATGTCAATTGGCCATTCCAATTCTGCATATTCCTTGCCTGTGGTGAAACCCAATGGAATGGTGAGTGCGGCAGCAACAATGATTAACTGCCATCCCCAGAAATGAATTCGGGAAAGCAGGTCGCTTGCCATTCGGGCTTTTAATAAACGCTGCAATGAATAATAATAGCCCATGAAAATACCATTGCCAACAAAAGCAAAAATAACGGCATTGGTGTGCAGGGGTCTAAGCCTGCCAAAGGTGAGTCCGATTGTTTCTTTTCCTACAGGAATTCCTCCGATATTCCATTCAGGGAATACCATGAGAAAGGCTACCCAGAGACCAACGAGCATTCCAACGATGGCCCAAATGACGGTAGCGTAAGCAAAATTTCTAACGATTTTGTTGTCGTAAGAGAACTTTTCTATGTGCATGTTAAAGGTTTTGGCTATTGTTTGTTTTTTTATCAGTAGAAGTATCTTCAAAAAGCATCCTGATCGAGGGGGATACTTCATCTTCATATTGACCATGAAAGACTGACCAAACAAATGCAAGTAAGAATCCGCTTGCTACAAGAAGGCTAATAATAATCAGTATGATGATAACACTCAACGAATAATAATTATCTCCAAAAATATTTGAACTGGTCAGCCTGACGGGTGACCTACTTCAAAGGAAAACATGATTTAAATCATGTTTTTGCTGCCCATCTGCAGCCAATAGAAGTTAGCAGAATGATACTGATGGTACTGGCGGGCATGAGGATGGCTGCAATCATGGGAGAGAGTTGTCCCTTTGCTGCAAATGAAATACCTACAATATTATAGGCTATAGAAAGCGCAAATCCAATAGAAATAATTTTCTTACCGGATCTTGCCAATTCGATCAATTTGTGAATTTGAGAAACTGATTTTCCATCCAGAATTCCATCACAAGCGGGTGTAAAATAATTCGAATTGTCTGTAACCGCTAATCCTATATTGCTTTGTTGTAAAGCACCAGCATCGTTTAGGCCGTCTCCAATCATGATCACTTTCTGTCCGTGATTTTGAAGTTGCGCTATGTATTGGAGTTTGTCTTCTGGACTTTTATTGAAGTTCAGTATTGCTTTTTCTCGGGTAGATTTTTTTAAAAAATTTTCTTCTCCGTTATTGTCTCCGCTCAAGATATGTACTTCACCCACTAACTCGTTTACCTCATCTATCATGGAAAATGCACCACCGCGGTATTCTTGCTGCATAGTGAATCTGCCTTTGTAAACATTGTCAATGCTTAAGTGTACGGCACTACTTTGATTTGAGCGTAGAGTGGAAAACCATTGTGTACTCACAAAATCAATTTTTCCTAATTTAATATTCTTGCCATTGCATGTTGCTTCAATTCCTTTTCCCATTACCTCATTAAAAGAAGCTACAAATGGAATTTCATGAATGGATTGCCACTCGTTCCAGGAAGCAAGTGCTTTGCTGAGTGGATGACTTGATTGCGTAGCAACAGCTTTTACAATTTCTGCATCAGGGTTGCTGATGGCTTTTCCAAAATAGCTGATCTTACCATCTAGTGAAGTAGAAAGGGTACCTGTTTTATCAAATACAATTGTTGTTGCAGAAGCCAATTGCTCAATCACATTTGCATTTTTTAGGTAAAGTCTCTTTTTACTGAAAATATGCATCAGATTGCCAAACGTAAAAGTTGCAGTTATCAATAAGGAACAAGGGCATGCTACTATTAAAATAGAAGTAACAGCCTTCCAGGTTACGGTAGGGTCATTGATTTGCCAATAAATAGCAGTCGACAATGCAATACTGAATAATGCAGTGCTGAAATAGGTACTCAGTGGATGAATGAAAGAAGTAGATTTGTTTTTTTTATTATGGAACACATCATTGTTCCAAAGTTTTGTAAGGTGACTACTTGCGATGGGTTTGGTAACTTTAATTTTGATGCTTGTCCCCATTTGCTTTCCCCCAGAGAAAATAGCTTCTCCAACGTTCACTTCAACAGCATCTTTTTCACCTGTAACAAAGCTATAATCTATCCAACCTTTTCCTTCTGATAGTATGCCATCCGCAGGAACGAGTTCTTGGTTGCGAATCAATAATATATCATCCTTTTTGATCTCCTCAATTGGTTTGTACTTCTTTTTGTTGTTGTTAATCACCAATGCACTAATAGGAAAAAATGATTTATAGTCGCGGTCAAATGACAATCGCTCTTGTGTTTTCTCTTGGAACCACCTGCCGATCAGCATAAAAAATACAATACCACTCATTGAATCAAGGTAGCCTGTTCCGGTATGGGTTATTATCTCATAAATACTTCTAGCGTAGGTAATACCTATTGCGAAGGCAATTGGCGCATCGATGTTTAAGAATTTTTGTCGTAATCCTTTCCAGGCTTGAATAAAAAAAGGTGCTGCAGAAAAAAAGACCAATGGAATGGAAAGTAACAGGCTGATGTAATTGAAAGTAGTTGCTAATATTTTTTCGTCAATACCGTCTACTGAAAGGTAATCTGGGAAACTCAACATCATGATATTGCTGAAACAAAACCCAGCAATTCCCAGGCGAAGGATCTTGTATTTATTTTGCGAGCTGATCTCTGTCTCTTGTGCAGAAGCAAGACTAACGGCTGGTGGATAACCAATATAGTCAAGTACAGCAGCAATTTCACTTAGTTGGGCAAGTTGGGGGTTATAAACAAGTGCGACTTCTTTTTTTTCAAAATCCACTTTAGAATAAATGATTGATTTATTTATTTTTCCAAGATGCTCTAGTAGCCAAATGCAACTGGCGCAATGCATCTGGGGTAAAACAAAAGTAAGATGAACCTGTTTGCTGTTTTGAAAATGAATAAGTTTTTCAGCAATCGTGGGTTCATTTAGATAATCCCATTTGTCATTTTTAAATTTTCCTTTGGGTTGAACAACTCCTAACGACTCCATTAGTGCAGGATTGCAAACCGCTGTGTCTTGAAGAATCAAGTAAACTTGTTTGCATCCCTCACAACAAAACGCATGGTCACCATGTGTAATGGAACGGTTACACGTCTCGCCACAATGAACACAAGAAGTAAAATGGCTAACCACCCTTTCTCTGTTGGGCGGAACAACTGCTCCTATTTCCGACTGCTTCGGAGCAAGAGTGGAATATAGGCGGGTGTTGTTAGATGGACGTAGCAAGATAGCCGAGGTAATTACATTTTAAGTCGAGAAACTTTTTTTCGATATCACGAATTTTCTCACGAATTGCATTTTGTCCGAGCATAGAAAGTGCTGGATAAGCACTTGATCTTTTTTCGATAGACAAGAGGTCTTGTTGCTTGGCCAGGTGTTCTCTGATTTCTGTCATCTGAGATTCCTGCGCATGCATTTCGTCCTTCAAAATACCAACACTGGCAATAACATCATTATCCACGTGCTTTTTTCGATCAAAAATCGTAGTAAGCATTTTTTCTAATTGAGGAATCTCCTTGCTCTGCCTGGCAATTAAATCGTCCCAAGCATCATTTTCTTTCATAAACAACTCCAGAATTTTCCCATCCATTTTTTTTGCTTTAAAGGTGATTTTTAGCAAAGTTCACGCAAAAGGGATCGGTTATATATGACTGTCGAAAGTAGAGAACATGATTAAAGTCATCTTTTGAAGACAACAGTTGATTTTTAAATTATTTGAATAGATTACCTATACTTCCTTCAAAAGTGGCAATCCCGATTTGAGAAAAGGAGGATTTTAGGTATCCGCCGTAGTTTTGCGTTCTAGCAATTTTTGAGGCATTGCGCGCTTTTTTATTTTTTAATCCCATGCCAGTTCCTGCTCCTTCATACCACATGAAATACTTACCATTGATATTGCGAACAGTTGGAAACCAAACTGCTCCTTCATCCCAACTGCCATTACTCCCTCTTTCTAAAATTGGATTATGTGCATATTTCTCCCAATGAATAAGATCTGAACTTCTTGCAAGGCCTATGCTTTCGGGGTAGTCAATGTATTTTGTACAACCTCCATAAGTCATATAAAAATAATTGTCTTCTTTAAAAATCCGGACCGTCGTTATGCTGAAGAAATCAAAAGTGCCGGGTTGCTGTGAAGGGCCAAATACAAGCTTTTCTTTTGATGTATCAAAATCAATTCCATTTCTGCTATTAGCAAGAAGTACTTCCCAATAACCTTTCTCATTTTGTCTTTGATAAAAAAGATAGAATAAATCATTATGATAAATTACCTCAGGCGCAATACCACCATCAATGATTGGATTGGCATTGTATTTTTTGAAAGTGGTTCCGTCGGTAGATACGGCTAGGCATATCGTATAGTTGGGTTCTTTGCGCGATGATTTCGCTGTATAGTAGACCAGCAGAGAATCACCTTTCACAATTGCAGCAGGATCAAGTATGTGTTGGTTATCGATTGCATCTGCTTCCACCGAAACTGGCAAAATAGGAGTTGATTGATGGTTTTCCCAGTGTATACCATCTGTAAGATTCGACGGTGTACTCCATAGGCCAATTTGGTCGTGGCCGCTATCTCCCTGTCCTCTGAAAATAAAATAAGTATTCCCTTTGAACTCCGTTATGGCAGGATTGGCAACCAGAACACTATGAAATGTTCCAGGTGTTTTTGGTATATATGGTGCATTGGAGGGCCTTTCAAATTTTATTTTTTCAACACCTCTATCTTTTGAAA
>JBFYPP010000158.1:0-5067 GCA_041303255.1 Chitinophagia bacterium
GTTTTTTGCAAAGCAATGCCAATCCAGTAAAAGCCGCTAGGTATTTTGGTGGGCATATTCACCAGGAATTCGTTCAACATATTGCTACTCATTTTTCTATATCTGTTGATCAAATTCTTGCTTACACATTCACGGATGATGAAATACTGGAATTAAAGAAAAGTGATAGTGGAGAAAATTATATGACTGCCATAGATGCTAAATCGGCCTATTTTATGGCACTTGAAAAATTAGTTGCTGATCAAATCTTATCCATGAAATGGGTGCTTCAGCATGCTGATGTGGATGAAATTATTGTCGATGGAGGATTTGCCCAAAATAAATTATTTATACAGCTTCTTTCTTATCAATTTTCTAATAAAAAAATTATCGCATCGTCAGTGCACCAAGGTTCTTCACTCGGTGCAGCTATGGTAATAAAAGAACAGCTATGGAAATCCTAAATAAGAATACATATATCGAAACGGCTCCTGACAAAAAGCAGGCTATTGAGCAATTAGCGCTTCCCGAAAAAGTGTTGCAATTCGGTACTGGTGTACTTTTGAGGGCCTTGCCTGATTATTATATTGAACAAGCAAATCAAAGTGGAAGATTTAATGGTCGGGTAGTAATGGTGAAGTCAACCCCAACACCAGTCGAGCCTGTATATCTTGATCAAGATTGTTTGTTTACACAAGTGATTCGTGGTATTGAAGATGGAAAGCCAGTTGAAGAATTTGAATTGATTACTTCTGTTTCGAGGTGCCTTCATGCAAATGAAAATTGGAAGGAAGTAATGCAATTAGCAGTATCCCCTGATTTGCAAATTATTATTTCCAATACCACCGAAGTGGGTATCGTTTACGAGGAAGAAATAATTACTGACTTCACGCCTAAATCTTTCCCAGCTAAATTACTATCAGTTTTGCATCATCGATTTCAATTTTATAAGGGCGATGTGAATAGGGGACTGGTAATCTTACCTACAGAATTGATTGATAAAAATGCAGAACAATTGCAGAAGATAGTCAATGAACTAGCTGTATTTAATTGCTTTAGTGAATCATTTATGATTTGGTTGAATCAAGCCAATGATTTTTGCAATACGCTCGTAGATCGGATTGTCCCGGGTAAATTATCTGATTCTTCAAAACAAGAAATTGAGTCAAGACTTGGATACCGCGATGAACTGATGATCATGTCCGAACCTTATGCTTTGTGGGCCATCGAATCGAAAAGTCCAAGAATTTCTACACGTTTAAGTTTTATTAATCCTGCTAAGGGGTGTAAACTGGTAGATGATTTGCATGTTTACAAGGAGTTGAAGCTAAGGTTGCTTAACGCCACACATAGTTTTGCTTGCGCCTATGCTATTCGTTCTGGCTTTACTTATGTTCGTGAATCCATGCAAAATGAAATATGTAGAACATTTATCATCGGATTGATTAATGAAATAAAAGCTGTATTGTTAATGGATGCTTCAATCACAAAGGAGATGACAGATGATTTTGGAAGCGCTGTTATAGATCGATTCAGTAATCCATACATCGATCATAAATGGGAGAGTATATCACTGCATTACCGGACTAAAATCGAGGTGAGGTGTATTCCTTTGATTAAAAAAGCTGTCGCAATGGACGATTTTACATATCAATACATGTTGAAGGGACTTACTGAGTTTAATTTATTTTCGCATGGCGAATTAAATCATTTTCTAGAAAAGGAGTTATATGGCAAAGAGTAAACATTATTATATTAGGAAGTCGCATCGGTATTTGGGACTCATTACTGTACTTTCTGGATTCTTTCTTTTGTTATTATCAGCATAACGCTTCAAATGAAAAGCAAGTTAGTGTGCTGCCAGTTCCTTTAATGTTTGCAAAATGATATCCATGGTTTGCGGACCAATACTCATTCCAGTGAGGTATTCACTATGTGGTATTTTATTTTTTGGATCAAAAAAGCTTGGTTTAATGATATAGCCTAATGCATCTTGAGATAAGCCAAGTACAAATTTGGGACCCTTATTTGTCATTAATTTTTTTGTTTCATGACTCATTGCAGGTACTGTCTCTCCTGGGTGAGTAGCAAAAGAAATATCACCAATCTTGAAAAAGGCAATCTCAGATTCAACGGTCTTTCCAAACTCTCTTTTTATTATTCCAGCTTTTGATAGCATTTCAAAACCGGGATTGGCCAGAGGGAAAATTACTTTAGCTGATGTAAAGCTTATACTCGAGCTACTATTTTTCTTTCCTGTTTTTAAAATGCCATACACATATTTCCCTAGCGATGTTCCATAATATTTTGCATTATCAAATGATGAGGCAACATCTTCTGGCTGAATCCATCCGCCAATTGCTCCTTGTAAAAACACATTGACGCCTCCTTGTATTGAATCTAAATAATGGTAATAACCCCAGACATAATCAGCACTTGCAGCAGTTGTAGCGTCATCCATAATGGTAGGGTGGCATGCAAAATTGGTTAATGTTGCAATATTTTTTCCATTACTATCGCTCATTCTAAATGCACCAACGGATCTATCAATTTCATTGGGTTCAGAAATGTTTTTTACCCAATCTTCCCCAAATTTTCCTTCCGCATAAGAAATTGTTGTTGGTGTTTTTTGTTGAGCGGCTTCCTTGATTGCTTCTACAGCTCTGTCTACAATCAATTGCATATGTTTTTCATTCACTCCTGAATGTGCTAAATCTTTGCCCCATATACCAACTACATCTGGACCAGCATGGGTATGCGTCGATGACATCACAATATGGCCAGCGTTGATGCTTGGTACTTCTTTTCTAATTTTTGATCTGATGGCTTCTAATTGAGGATATAGTAATCCAATACAATCAAACGAAAGAATAGTGATGTTGTTTTCAGCATTGGCGATGGTTACTGCTTTTACGTAGAGGTTGTCATGTACATCAATAAATGGGCGATTGGGTTTCCCTCCCGCTAAGTACAAAGAGTCAGATTCTGGATTTATAGTTCTCTTTGCTGCACCTGTCCAAAATACTTGAGCAAAAATGAAAGACGTATTCATTAGTATAAATGCCAAGAGTGTTATTCCTTTTTTCATAATGCCATACTTTGCTTAAAATTATTGAAGAAAATTGGTTTCTCATCCCTTGCCATTGTTTATCTTTAAGATGAAACAATTTTAGCCATATGCCATCCCAAGAAAGTAAAAGCCGGAGGTCATTTCTCCGCAACAGCGCAACCGTTGCTGCTGGTTTTTTTATTGTACCTCGTCATGTTTTGGGGAAAGGATATATACCACCAAGTGACCAATTAACCAAAGGCATCATTGGTGTTGGAGGTATGGGTCGTGGTCACATACCATATGCTGGAACCAGAGTCGTAGCCATTTGTGATGTAGAAAAAAAACACCTTGCTGAAGCTGCAAAGATGATTGGTGGGGGTGTAAAAACTTTTCACGACCACAGAGAATTGATTGTACTCCCCGAAGTGGATATTGTTCATATTGCTACTCCTCCACATTGGCATGGTATTATGGCTATTGATGCTGCGAAAGCGGGGAAAGATATTTGGTGTGAAAAACCCATGACGAGAACCATTGGAGAAGGAAAGCGGGTAGTGGAAGCGGTAAAGCAGTACGGAAGAATGTTCAGGCTAAATACCTGGTTCAGGTTTGAAGACAATTTTTATGGGATGAAAACCAAAGTGAAACCCATCAAAAAACTGGTTGATTCTGGATTACTTGGATGGCCACTGACAGTGACGGTCAGCAAGCATACAGGTTTCGACTGGAAATTTTATTGGGTTGGAAAGACACAATTGGAAACACAACCTGTTCCTGAAACACTGGATTATGAAAGATGGCTAGGTCCAGCGCCATATAAGCCCTACAATGCACACAGGGTGCATGGTACATTCAGAGGATATTGGGATTATGATGGTGGTGGATTGGGTGATATGGGTCAGCATTATTTAGACCCCATTCAATATTTTTTGGGGAAAGATGATACGAGTCCAATTTCTGTTGAAGTTGATGCCGAACAGCAACATCCCGATGCTTGTGGTACATTCAGAAAGATAGTATACACCTATGCAGATGGCTGTAAAATTATCCTGGATGGTGAAGCCAAAGATGCCAATGTGCCTTACATTGAAGGTCCAAATGGCAAAGTCTTCAATGGGTTTAAATCAACCATCCCCAATTTAGAAGACAAGATTGCAATGATGCCTGATCCTGAGCCACAAGTGACAGATTTCTTGGAATCTGTACGCTACAGAAAAACTTTTGCGCTGAATGAATCAAATGGACATCGCTCTTGTACCATCATCAACATGGGAAAAATTGCTTTGCAATTGGGAAGAAGCCTCAAATTTGATCCAGTAGCACAGGTATTTATAGGGGATGATGAAGCAAACCGACTTATTTATCCCGCCATGCGTGCACCTTGGATTATCTGATTAAAATTGAAAAAAATGTCAAAGAAGTTTAACCTCTATATTTTATTTACCTGCCTGTTGTTTAGCGCTCACGCTCAACAACAAACTGTAGAACAGGTAACTGCTTTATTCCCTTATCAGAAATCCGCATCAGTTGAATCTGAATTGACAAAAATGGATGCCTGGTCTGCAAAGGAGTGGCGAAGTTTATTCAAGATGATGGATGATGATTCGCTTAAATTAAAGGCGACTTATACAGTCGACGCGTATGTGCACCTTGCCAATAGCAATGCTGCTCTTGTGCCTGCCACTACTCAACAAGTTGTAAACGGACTGAAGCAGGTCAAGTCTTTTTATGCAAAGGACTATCTTATTCAAATTCTGGGAGCCTTAGGTTCGGAAATCGGTATTGCTCCTTTAAGTAAATACCTCAAAGATCCTGTTTATGTTGGTCCAGCTGCAAGGGCTTTGGCTGCTATTGGTTCAGATAATGCAAAGGCGACTTTATCAAGTGCTTTATTAAAGGCAACTGATCCTGCGAGAATGCATATCAAGGCAGCTTTGGAACATATGCAATTCAAATTACCTGACATGAAAACTGAGGATAGGAAAGGAAGAATTGGTTTGGTGAATTTTCAAGACCCTAGGTATTTGGCTAAGGTC
>JBFYPP010000159.1:0-5007 GCA_041303255.1 Chitinophagia bacterium
TTCACCTCCTTTGCTGTAATAAATTTCACTTGCATTGTCATCTCCATTGTGCATGCGAGACATAAACACCACCTGAAAGCCCTTTGACAAATCATTGGTTGGTCCATAATCAAACACGGCTGTAGTAGTATCCCAGTTTTTTCTTCCATCTTTCCACTGGTAAATTCCGCCATTGGCAACTACGCTTCTAGGATGGTTAAGTCCAGTAAACCAATGTACAGTATCAATTTGATGGCTCATCCATTGCCCAGGCATTCCGGAGGAATAAGGCCAAAACAAACGGTATTCTAAATACTTGCGGGCATCAAAATTCTCATATGGACGGTTCATTAAAAACCTTTTCCAGTCGAGGTCTTCCTCTTTACATTTTGCAACTAGATCTGGTCTTCTCCATCTACCAGGTTGGTTCACATTCCAAGTAAGTTCAACCATCGTAATATCGCCAAACTCCCCGGACTTGATAAATTTTTCTGCGGCATGGTAATTTGATCCAGATCTCCGTTGAGATCCTAATTGTATTATTCTGTCTGAAGCCTTGGCTGCTTTTAGTGCAGCACGGTTGTCTTCCATGGTCTCTGCAAAAGGCTTCTCTACATAAATGTCTTTATTTGCCTTTAGTGCTTCAATGGTGTGCAGGGCATGTTGAAAGTCGGCCGTCGAAATCATTACAGCATCTATATCTTTTAATGCATATAATTCTTCGTTGTTTTTGCATCCTACAATATCATGTTCCATTTTAGATTTAAGGAAGCCAACGCCCTCTTCTCTTCTTAGTTTCCAAATATCTGATACTGCAACAATATCAAAGTTTAATTCTTTGTTGTGTTCTAAGAAGCAGGGAATATGAGAATATCTATTTCTATCAGAAAATCCAACTACACCAACCCTTACTCGGTCGTTAGCACCAATGATATTGCCATAAGATTTTGCACTAAACCCCATCGATGCCAATGCTAGACCTGCACTTGCCTTTGCGGATTGTTTAAGGAAGGTTCTTCTTTGTGACATGGTATTTGTTGTTTATATAATATAAATATTAAGTTAAGGTATTTAGTTCATGCTTCTTAAAATACCCAATTGTAATCCCCTGAGTTCTGCCAAACCTCTTAATCTTCCAATAGCTGAATACCCGGGGTTGGTTACTTTGTTTAAATCATCTAGCATTTGATGGCCATGATCTGGGCGAAAGCAAATTTGATGGGGTAGTTCTTTTTGTATCAACAGCAATTCCTTCATTACGGCGTACATGTCGGTGTCACCAGATAAATGGTCATCTTCAAAAAAGTTTCCATCTGCATCTCTTTTTGTATTTCTTAGATGGGTAAAATGGATTCTACTGCCTAACGCTTTTACCATTGCTGGCAAATTGTTATTTGGATCTGCACCAAATGAACCCGTGCAAAAGCAAATACCATTGCTTTTATTTGGGACTGAATTGATAATGTAATTAAGGTCTTCCATGTGTTTAACAATTCTTGGTAGTCCAAGAATATCGTATGGTGGATCATCAGGATGAATAGCGAGTTGTAGGTCAAGTTCATCACAAACAGGGGTCACTTCCTGTAAAAAATAAACAAGGTTGTTCCTCAATTGATCTGCATCTATTTGATCGTATCGGGCTAATTTCTCACGCATCTTTTCAACCGTAATCTTTTCCTCTCCTGGAATGCCAAACATTACAACACTCGCCAGATGGTCAAGTTCTGCTTGAGAACTGTGTTTTAGTTTTTGTTCTGCAGCATGTAACACTTTCGAAGGATAGGAGTCGGCTGCTTTATCTCGTTTTAAAATATAAATATCAAATAGAGCAAGATCTATCCAATTGAAATAAAGCGCTTTTGATCCATCGGGCATGGTATAATTCAGTGAGGTTCTTGTCCAGTCATTTACGGGCATGAAATTATAAGTGACCACCTGTATGCCTGCATGGGCCAAATTTCGCAGACTCTCTTTGTATTTTTCAATCCATATTTTGTAGTTGCCTGTCTTGGTTTTTATTTCTTCATGAATCGTAAGGCTTTCTACAACATCCCAAGTAAGTCCGGCTTTCTCAATAATTTCTTTTCTTTCCATTATCTCATCAAAAGTCCAGACTTCACCATGTGGTATTTGATGAAGTGCACTTACAATGCCTACTGCACCCGCTTGTTTGATGTCTTGCAGTGAAACAGGGTCGTTAGGTCCGAACCATCTCCATGTTTGTTTAAGTTCTTTCATGATTGTGTTATTGGCACCAACGGTATGTTGAATTATTTTTTATTGGCTAAAGCTTTTGCTTGGGTTGTGATGTAATATTTAGACAACATGTTTGGCACTTCCCAAGCAGGCATGTTCTTTTCTTTTAGGTACGCAATGTATTTTTCCATGACTTGAGCGAAATGGGCTTCATGTCCATTGTTGTATTTTTCGGGAACAATTATTTGCCAGCCTGTATTGTTTTTCATGAGACCAATTCCTGGAAATTGTTTATTGAGTCTTTCTAATGTTGATTTTATTTTTTCTTCAAATGCTGGATCATTGTCTCTTTGCTCTATGTACAAAGTAGGCTTGTAATTTTCTTCCTTGCCTTGTTTGATAATAAGGGATGCTTTACTTCCTCTCATTAAAGAATAATGTGTGTCACCCGATCCATCTGGGGCTTTGTAATTCCATGTTACAGCAACTTTTGCATGAATACCGTTGATGGTAAATGTAAATTCACCATTGCTGTTTACCTGAATATTCCCTTCATGGTCGATTGATGGTTCTAAAAATGATGGAATTTCTTTTGATTTTGTTACTGTCTTAAATTCTTCTGTTGTTAAGGGTGTTCTCCATTCTTTGGCAGCTAGTATTTGTATGTCCTTTTTATAATTGATGGTTTTTTCTGGGAAACATCCCCATTGTATCAAATCAACCAAATGAGTGGTTACGTCTACTATTCCTGCCCCTTGTTGCTGGTCGTCAAAATACCAAGTAGGTCTGGTTAGTACATTTCCAGAAACAAATTTATAAAAGTGGTGGACACTTAGTTTTGTAACAGCGGGGTCAGTTGGACTGCCTTTGTCAAGTGTACCAAAAACAGCTGGATCCATTGAAAAAGCTCTTTGTAATTGAGTGGTAATTTCAAATCTTTCGGTCATGATATCATACAATTGCACCTTGTTCTGCTTCGCTTTTTCAAAAGCTTCTTTTAGTTTTTCAAAGCCAGCTTGGTCAATGGCCATTGGTTTATCAGACAATACGTTGAGTCCATTTTTTACAGCGGATAAAATATAATCTGTTTTCAACTGGTTATTGCCTGCAAGTATGACCAGGTTTCCTTTTTTTTCTCTGAGCATTTTTTGGAAAAAATCTTTTCCAGTATATACTTTTTCTTCCCATTGGGTAGGATTGTCTTTTCGGTTATTGTAAGCAGACACCCGATCCAGGTGAAGTTGAAGATCGGTGCCTTCTTTGGCGTAAACATGCACGTTAGGATTGATCTCTGGGTACATGGATTTTTGAACCAAGGCTGCATGGAAATGGCCGGGGTCGACCGTTATTAATTTTATTGGTTGAGCTTTGGGTGCTAATCCCAATACGATAAAGACATTGAAAACAAGTGTGGACTTAAGCTTCATTTTATGTAGGGTTGTACAATTATGTAAAATTTCCCTGTTGGTAAATTACGTAAAAAAGGAGCAACCCTCAAGGGTGTCTGTATAAATTGAGTATATTCATTGTGCTCTTCTTTAGGGGAGTTATAAATTATTTGGATGTCTGAAAAAACGACAAGTTACAGGTGGACGATTGTTTCTCTCTTGTTTTTTGCAACAACAATCAATTATCTTGATCGACAGGTATTGAGTTTGCTTTATCCCATGTTGCAGGATAAGTTTAAATGGACCAATTCACAGTACGCAAATATTGCATCTGCATTTCAATTTACTTATGCCGTAGGTTTGCTTTTTGCTGGACGGGTTATTGATCAACTTGGAACAAAGCGGGGATATGCTTGGGCAATTGTTGTTTGGTCTATTGGTGCTATGGTACATGCCTGGGCTATACCCATTGGTGATTTTCTAGTTGGAGTTCTTGGTTTAATTGGATTGACTGCAGTGCCGGTATCCGTTTTAGGTTTTATGTTTGCCCGTGCGTTATTGGGAATAGGGGAAGCTGGAAATTTTCCAGCAGCCATAAAAGTCACTGCCGCCTATTTTCCAAAACATGAAAGATCATTTGCAACAGGAATTTTTAATTCAGGAGCAAACGTAGGTGCTGTTCTCGCGCCATTGAGTGTTCCTTGGATTGCAACTACCTGGGGTTGGGAAATGGCTTTTGTTTTAATTGGTGGAGTCGGATTTATTTGGTTGATTTTTTGGTTGAAATATTTTGATCTACCTCTTTTGCAAAAACGAGTTTCTGCAAAAGAGCTTGCTTATATACAGCAACATGAAGAAAATGAAACAATTGAGAAGGATAACAATCAAAAAGTAAAGTGGACTAAACTATTTAGATACAAACAAACCTGGTCTTTTTCTATAGGTAAGTTCTTGACTGATGGTGTTTGGTGGTTTTTCCTGTTCTGGCTTCCTGCTTATTTGAAAGAAAAATATGGCATGTCTGCTACTGAAATGGCCTTGCCGCTGGTGGTGCTTTACAGTATGGTGATGGTGGGAAGTATTGCAGGCGGTTGGTTTCCTGCTTATTTTGTAAAGAAAGGAATGAACGTTTATGAAGGCCGACTCAAAGCGATGTTTGTGATTGCCCTATTCCCGTTGGTGGTACTGGCTGCTCAACCTTTAGGATATATTAGCTTTTGGATTCCGGTAATTCTAATTGGAATTGGTTCTTCTGCGCATGCTGCATGGAGCGCAAATATTTTTACCACGGTCTCTGATATGTTCCCAAACAAAGCCATTGGCTCGGTGGTGGGAATTGGTGGTATGGCCGGTGGGATAGGAGGGGTGCTCACTACAAAAATTGGCGGTGCATTATTTGATTATTATAAGGGGAAGGGGAATATAGAAACAGGATATTTAATTA
>JBFYPP010000160.1:0-4973 GCA_041303255.1 Chitinophagia bacterium
TGCATACCTTGCAACATCCATCCAAGCGATGGCCATTTTTTCTCCATAATGTTTATTGGAAAGGAGTTCGTCAACTACTTTTTCATAGGCATTGGGCGAAGCATCGTTAAGAAACTTATTCTGAAGTTCTATGCTCGGAGGGAGTCCAGTTATATCCATCGATACCCTTTTAAGCAATGCTTCTTTTTCTGCGGGCTGGTTAGGTGCTAATCCAACCTCTTTCATTTTGGTAAATACAAAATTGTCTATTGCATTTTTTGGGTTTAGATCATTATCTATGATCGGGACTTTTGATTTTTGTGGAGCAATAAATGACCAATGTTTTTTATAAATGGCTCCTTGTGAAATCCATTTTTTTATAATTTCTATTTCCGTTTTTGTCAATGCTAAATTGGAAGAGGGTGGAGGCATAACTTCTGCAGTGTCATTGCTGACTATTCTCGCAAAGAGCACAGATTGCATTGGATCTCCCGGAATGATTACATGTTTGGATGGGTCTTCTTTCAGTGCCGCAAATGCACCTTCTTCTGTATCTAAGCGAAGGTTAGCTTCTCTTTTATTCGCATCCGGACCATGGCATTTGAAACAACGGTCAGATAGAATTGGTCTTACATGAAAATTAAAGTCGACAACATCTGGTACTTCTTTTACAGTATTATTCGATGTATTTAAAAAGTAAAAGGCAATCACCAGCAAACACACCAGGGCTATTCCTATGCTAAATAGTCTACTTTTTATCATTTTTTCACTTCTTTGTAGCCATTAAGTTAATCAATTATATAATTGAAATCAGGAATTGTCGATTTGGGAAAGTGCTACATTTGTGGATTAAGTTCAACAGAAAAACATTTCTCATGTCTAACTTGCCTCCTAATTTTTTAAAAAATCAAGATATTGTCAATTTTGCAAAAGAAATGGCTGATGTTTGTCAGCCAAAAGATATTCATTGGTGCGATGGTTCGCAGGAAGAATATGATGCGCTTTGCAATTTACTCGTCCTAAATGGCACTTTTAAAAAATTAAACCAAGAGCGTTGGCCAAACAGTTACGCTTGTAATTCTGATCCAAGTGATGTAGCCAGGGTTGAAGACAAGACCTTCATTTGTAGCAGACGAAAAGAAGATGCCGGTCCAACAAACAACTGGGTTGACCCCAGAGAAATGAAGGCGAAAATGAAGACCCTTTTCAATGGATCTATGAAAGGAAGGACCATGTACGTGATTCCTTTTTGCATGGGGCCCATAGACTCGCCTTTATCAAAGTTTGGCATACAAATTACTGATTCTGCCTATGTGGTAGTGAATACGCGCATCATGACCCGGATGGGTAATGTAGTATTAGAGCGACTAGCAACCGATGGGGAATACATCAAATGTTTACATTCATTGGGTGCGCCACTTGAGGAAGGTCAGCAAGACGTTGCATGGCCTTGCAACCCAACTACAAAATACATTGTTCATTATCCAGAAGACAGATCTATTGCATCTTATGGCTCTGGTTATGGCGGTAATGCATTGTTGGGAAAAAAATGTTTTGCCCTTCGTATTGCATCGGTAATGGCTAAGGAAGAAGGGTGGTTGGCTGAACATATGCTGATTTTGGGCGTAGAAGATCCAAAGGGACGAAAAACCTACGTGGCGGCTGCCTTTCCAAGCGCTTGTGGTAAAACTAATTTTGCCATGTTGATCCCCCCAGCGGAAATGAAAGGGTGGAAAGTAACAACAATAGGAGATGATATTGCGTGGATAAAACCCGGAAAAGATGGCAAACTTTATGCAATCAATCCTGAGTATGGTTATTTTGGGGTTGCACCTGGAACCAATGTCAAAACAAACCCCAATGCGATCGTCGCGTTATCCAAAAACAGCATTTTTACCAATGTAGGTGTTACTCCAGATGGGGATGTATGGTGGGAGGGATTGACCAAAGAAATTCCAGAGACCGTGTACAATTGGAGAGGAGAATTACATGATCCTGCTTCAGGCAAGACAGTTGCACATCCCAATGCCAGGTTTACTGCGCCTGCTCATCAATGTCCAAGTATTGATCCTGAATGGGAGAATCCGGAAGGAGTTCCAATCAGTGCATTCATATTTGGTGGCCGAAGAAGTAATACGATTCCGCTTTTGTACCAAGCGTTCAATTGGAATTTTGGTGTTTACCTGGCAGCAACCATGGGTTCAGAAACAACTGCTGCTGCTTTTGGTGAGATAGGTAAAGTACGCAGAGATCCATTTGCGATGTTGCCTTTCTGTGGGTACCACATGGCTGATTATTTTAACCATTGGCTACAGTTGGGTAGAAACATACCCAATCCACCGAGAATATTTGGTGTTAACTGGTTTCGCAAAGATGAAAATGGAAATTATACCTGGCCTGGATTTGGCGATAACATGCGCATGTTAAAATGGGTGGTTCAGCGTGTTTATGGGGAAGTGGTTTCCATAGAAAGTCCGGTTGGCTGGGTTCCTAAATACGAAGACATCGATTGGGGGAGTTTAAATTATTCATTGGAGCAATACGATGCAGTAATGGATGTAGATAGGGAAGCATGGAAGAAAGAAATTCTTGCACACGAAGAATTGTTTTCTATGATGTATGATAAATTGCCAAAAGAATTTTTCTTCATGCGAGAGTTGTTGCTTTCTGGATTGTGGCGCTCCCCAGAACATTGGTCCCTCGCTCCAGAAACTGTTTAATTGAAAACCATAAATCAAATTTTCATGCGATCTTCATTAAGGTTCATTTTCTTTTTTTTAATTATGATGAATTTCCATCTCAGCTATGGTCAGTTTTTAGATACCAAGCTGTATCCAGTTTACAATGGAAATGACCTGGGTCTATCCTATAGCACAGCGCAATCCACTTTCAAAATCTGGAGCCCAAGAGCAGATGCTGCAAGAATAATTTTTTATGCTTCTCCCTTGGGAAATGATCAAATAGAGCGTATTCTTTTAAACAAATCAGAGAATGGAACCTGGTCTATTCAAGTCAATAAAAATCTCAAAGGGCTGTATTATGTTTTCCAGGTATTGGTCAATAACAATTGGTTGGCAGAAGTGCCAGACCCTTATGCAAAGGCAGTGGGTACAGATGGAAAACGTGCAGTGGTAGTCGATTTAATAGAATCCAACCCAATGGGTTGGCAAAATGATGTATCGCCAAAATTTTCCAACAGAAAAAATTTACAAAAAGGATTGGGTGGTTTACCTGTGGATGCGGTTATCTATGAGCTCCATGTTAGAGATGCCACGATCCATCCATCGTCTGGTGCAAGCAACAAGGGGAAATTCTTGGGTCTCGCTGAGGACAATGTAGTTAACGACAGTGCAATTAAAACAGGGTTAGATCATATACAAGATTTAGGCGTTACGCATGTCCATCTTTTACCATCTTATGATTTTTACAGTGTAGTAGAAAGTAGGCCAGATAGTGTTCAGTACAATTGGGGGTATGATCCGTTAAATTATAATGTTCCAGAAGGTTCGTATTCTTCAAATCCTTCAGATGGTATTACGAGAATTAAAGAATTTAAAACCATGGTGCAGGCCATGCATAAAAAGGGATTAAGAGTGGTTATGGATGTGGTTTACAACCACACCATGCTTACAGAGAATTCTTATTTCAATCAATTGGTGCCGGGTTATTATTACAGACAAAAAGAAGATGGTGGTTTTTCCAATGCATCTGCTTGTGGAAATGAAACAGCAAGTGAGAGACCCATGATGCGTAAATTCATGTTGGAGTCTTTAAAGTATTGGGTGAATGAATACCATATTGATGGATTTCGATTTGATCTTATGGGTATTCATGATATCGAAACCATGAACCTTATTTCAAAAGAATTGCATGATATAAAGCCAGATATTTTATTGTATGGTGAAGGATGGACTGCAGGTAGTTCGCCTCTGCCAGATTCAATTCGAGCATTGAAAAAAAATGCGCATAAGTTAGACAGGATTGCAGTGTTTAGTGATGATATAAGAGATGGGATAAAAGGAAGTGTATTTAATCATGATGAAAAAGGGTTTGCGTCTGGCAAAGCTGGAATGGAGGAAAGTATTAAGTTTGGAGTTACTGCTGCATGTGAGCATCCTCAGCTGGCTTACTCCCGCGTAAACTATTCAAAGGCTCCCTATGCAAAGGAACCCGGACAAGTAGTTTCTTATTGCGAGTGCCACGACAACCATGTGTTGTGGGATAAATTAGCGATCTCGAATAGTCGAGATCCTCAACTACTTAGGAAGCAAATGCATTTGTTGTCTTTGTCGATTGTGCTAACCTCTCAAGGGATTAGTTTTTTACATGCGGGGACTGAATTTTTACGAACCAAAAATGGCGTTGAAAACTCCTTTAATTCAGGAGACAGCATCAATGCTATTAATTGGTATCAAAAAGCCCAGCAAGCAGATGTTTATGAATATGTAAGGGGATTGGTCCAAATGCGTAAAGACCATCCTGCGTTTAGAATGATTAGTCAGGAACAGATTGCAGGCTTGATTCGTTTTGACGAAAAAGCTGAAGCAGGAGTGATTGCTTATGAAATTAATGGTAAATCAGTTGGCGATAGTTGGAAGAAAATAAAAGTGATTTACAACGGTTCGTCTGAAGAAAAATCTATTGGAACTGGAAACGAAAATTGGAAGATTTTTTCTAAATCCAATCAATTACACGTCAAGAATAAATCAAGTAAATCCAATGCCCGATCCATTGTAGTTGAACCTTATAGTGCATCTATTTTATACCAAGATTAATCACCAATTGATATAAGCGATGAAAGAAATTTATGTTTTATCTGCAGTTAGAACGCCTATTGGAAAATTTGGAGGTGGATTATCCTCATTCTCAGCTACCCAGCTTGGCGGCTTTGCAATTGAAGAGGCCGTTAAGCGTTCGGGAATTGATAAGCATGCAGTGCAAGAAGTAGTGATGGGAAATGTGCTTTCAGCTAATTTGGGACAAGCTCCAGCAAG
>JBFYPP010000161.1:0-4915 GCA_041303255.1 Chitinophagia bacterium
CTTTATGGCTCTGAAGCCATGGGTGGTGTAATTAATATCATTACGGATGGTGCTGGTCAAAATAAAACTTCTGCCGGTCTTCGTTATGGTAGATTTAACACCTTGGATGGCAATATCAACTTTTCAAGAAAATTCAACAATACAGACGTTACGGCCTCCTTTAATTACAACAGGTCTGAAGGGTTTAGTTTAAAGCCAAACCAAATTCAAAAAACGGTTGAGCCTTATTGGAAGACCGCACAACAAATTAGTGTGAATCACCAAATCAATGAGAAATGGAAGATGGGTGCTGGATTGAGAAGAAACGTAACCTATATAGACAATACAATTGAGGTTTCAAACCAAGGCAATTCCATACTCTCAAAGGGTTATGAAAGAAATGACGAGTACAACATTACGCCGTTTGTACAATTCAAAGGGAATAAAATAAGAACAACTTTACGTGGTTATGTTACCGGATTTGAAGCTGTTCAATTACTGAATGTAAAAGGAATTTCCGATACCTACAATGATAGATTTAACCAAGTTTTTTCAAGAGTAGAAAACCAAACCGACTGGCAAATCAGAGAGCAATCTTCGCTCACACTGGGCGCTGGTCATGTCGACGAATCCGTGGCCTCCAACAGGTATGATTCTATGTCTACCAAGAGAAAAAATTCAATATCCTATTTTTTTGTTCAACACGAGGAACAGCTTTCAGACAAGCTCACTTTGATTGGTGGGTTCAGGTTTGACGCAAACAGAGCATATGCCTCTGTTTGGAGTCCGAAAATTGCCATGCAATTCAAGGCCAGTGAAAAGCTTTCCTTCAACATATCTTATGGTAGGGGTTTCAAGGCCCCTGATTTCAGACAGCTGTATTTGAATTTCACCAATTTAGCAGCGGGCTCTTATTCTGTTTTTGGATCAGAAGTTGCGCTACCTGAGCTAAACAGACTCACTTCATTGCAACAAATTGATCAGGTTACTTCGATGGTTGGACTCCTCTCGGCACTTAAGCCAGAAGCATCAGGTGGTTTTAATTTGGGTGCAAAATGGAAGGTGGACAACCAGCTGCAAATCACTGCCAATCTTTTTAGAAATGACATTACCAATATGATCGTAACTGATATTGTTGCTTTCAAGAAAAATGGCGGACAGATTTATAGTTATTTCAATTTGAAAAGCGCTTTAACCCAAGGTTTAGAATTTGATGTAGATAAAAGAATTTCAAAAACATTTTCTATAAAAGCTGGATACCAATATTTGTATACTGCTGATAAGGAAGTTTTGAAAGCCATTAAAAACGGTGAGACTTTCAAAAGAGATTTAACAACAGGAAATTCTGTCCGTATGAAATTAGCAGATTATGGTGGACTACCACAACGCTCAAAACATACTGCCAATTTAAAATTGAATTACGAAAATACTTCAGGTTTTTTTGCAACAACACGTATGATTTACAGAGGCCGCTGGGGAACATTTGATCAAGATGGAAATGGCATCATCAACCGTAAAGACGAATATGCCAACGGATACCTTCAAGTCAATGCCAGTGCGGGCTTCAGCCTAAAAAAGAATTGGAAAATAATGACAGGTCTAGACAATATTTTAAACTACAAAGACGTTATATTTCTGCCTGGAAATCCAGGTAGAATGGGATACATAGATATTCAATTTAATTTCTAAATTTTAAATCATAAAGATCAAATCAAATGAAAACAAGAAGTATTATCGGGACTGTGTTAGCGGCAATTGTAATTTTTCAATCTTGTACAAAAGAGGAAACCTCATCACCACGTGTTACCCTCATTGAAAAAATCGTAACGGATGTTCCGGCAGATACAATTATTGGTTTCTCACCAATTGGACAGCCTCTTGGTGCAGGAAAATTTACTTTCTATAGTTTTGAGACCAATTCAATTGTTCCTTCTAGCGACTCTAATTCTACAAAATGGGATATAGCCATGAGGGGAACAACCATCTTAACAAATAACGGTACAAGTGGTCCGGGTAAAGGTGGAGCTTTTCTATATGTTGGAACCTTCGATGATCTTACTATGGTTCCTGCAGATTCAACTTTTAAAATTGATGCAGCACCAAGCTATGCTATTACTGCCAGCAGCAACAGGGGTTGGTACCTCTACACCCCACCAACCAACTTGGTTACACCAATTCCTGGTAGGGTTCTTGTTATCAAAACAGCCACAGGCAGGTATGCTAAAGTGGAAATCATTAACTATTACAAAGGTGGAACAACGCCTCCAGCTAGTGCATCAGATGCTGTAAAAACATTTTCTCAAAGGTATTATACGTTCAGGTTTACTTATCAAGCTGATGGTACAACATCCTTCAAGTAAAAGTCATGGGTTATGGGTTTAGTTCTTAGGGGGTTTGTTACAAACCCCCTAAACTTTTTATATCTTTGCAGCCTTTAAAATCAGTATGCAATTGAGTTACAAAGAATACGCACAGCTTAATCTCCCTGCTTTTGAGAAGGAGATTTTGGCTATTTGGGATAAAGAAAATGCTTTTACCGAGAGCATTACACATAGAGAGGGTGCAAAACCTTTTGTTTTTTATGAAGGTCCGCCCAGTGCAAATGGCATGCCCGGCATTCACCATGTAATATCAAGGACTTTGAAAGACTTGGTTTGCAGGTACAAGACCATGAAAGGGTTTCAAGTAAAGAGAAAAGGAGGATGGGATACACACGGACTCCCTGTAGAATTGGGGGTTGAAAAGGAATTGGGTATTACCAAAGAAGATATAGGAAAAAAAATTACAGTAGCAGAATACAACCAAAAATGTCGTGAAGCAGTTTTAAGGTACAAGGACAAATGGGATGATATCACCAAGAAAATGGGGTATTGGGTAGATCTGCAAAACCCCTACGTTACTTTTGAAAATGACTACATCGAATCTTTGTGGTGGTGTCTTAAACGACTTTACGATAAAGGACTACTCTATCAAAGTGTAAGCATTCAGCCTTATTCTCCTGCAGCAGGAACTGGTTTGAGTTCCCACGAACTTAACCAGCCAGGCACCTACAAAGATGTGAAGGATACCTCTGTGGTTGCTTTATTTGGGCTGGATAAGACAAAGAACATGGCTCATCCAGTAACAAAGCAAATTGATCAATGGATTGGTGATACAGATTCGGTTTTTTTTATGGCATGGACAACCACACCGTGGACACTGCCTTCAAATTTGGGATTGACAGTTGGAGGAAACATTGAATACAGTCTGGTTTCAACTTTCAATCCATATACCGGAGAGCCCGTACATGTTATTTTAGCAACTGCATTGGTAGGCAAGTATTTTAAAGAAGAAGCAAAGGAATTGAGCTTTGATGCGTATGCACTTGGAGATAAACTCATCCCTTGGCATGTTCTTGGAACACTTACTGGCGTTGAGTTAGAGGGGATGTATTACAAACAACTTATGCCGGCAGCAGCTAACGCAATGGATAAGATTTTGGAGCTTACTCCAGATGCCGATCCTTTCAAAGTGGTGCTCGGCGATTTTGTTACCACAGAAGATGGAACAGGAATTGTGCATACCTCGCCTGCTTTTGGTGCTGATGATTATAAGGTAGGGAAAAAGAACAAACTGGGTATTCTAACGCTGGTCGACAGACAAGGAAAATTCGTTGAAGGCTTGGGTGAATTCAGTTCTCGGTTTGTAAAAAATTACAAGAACGACGATCAGTACATCGATGTAAACGTAGATATCTGCGTCCATTTAAAGAAAGAAGGGAAAGCCTTTAAAGTTGAAAAGTACGAACACAATTATCCGCATTGTTGGCGAACAGATAAACCCATTCTTTATTATCCACTTGATGCCTGGTTTATAAAAACGACTGCATTAAAAGATCGAATGGTGGAGTTGAACAAGACGATTCAATGGAAGCCCAAATCAACGGGTGAAGGTCGTTTTGGTAATTGGTTGGAAAATATGGTGGATTGGAACCTGAGTAGAAGTCGCTTTTGGGGTACACCACTTCCAATCTGGAGAACAGAGGATGGTACTGAAGAAATTTGTATAGGATCTATCGCAGATCTAAACAATGGCATCAAGCAAGCTGCTGAGGTACTGGGCGGCGATACCAATGCCGCATTTTTGAAAGACGGTATTCAGGATTTACACAAACCTTATGTTGATGATGTAGTGTTGCTCAGTGCAACTGGAAAACCCATGAAACGGGTACCAGACTTGGTAGACGTATGGTTCGACAGTGGTGCAATGCCATATGCCCAATGGCATTATCCATTCGAAAACAAAGCCATGGTTGAATCTGGGGAAGCTTTTCCTGCAGATTTTATCGCAGAAGGAGTAGACCAGACCCGTGGATGGTTTTATACATTGCACGCATTAGGCGCTTTGTTATTTGATAGTGTTGCGTATAAAACAGTAGTTTCAAACGGGTTGGTTCTGGATAAGAACGGGAATAAAATGAGTAAACGTTTGGGCAATGTAGTAGATCCGTTTACTACCATTGATACCTATGGTGCAGATGCCACCCGGTGGTATCTTATTACCAACGCTTCTCCATGGGATAATTTAAAATTCGATTTAGAAGGAATCAAAGAAGTACAACGTAAATTCTTTGGAACGCTGTACAATACCTATCAGTTTTTTGCCTTGTATTCCAATGTAGATGGATTTACTTACAAAGAGAACGATGTGCCATTTGCAGACAGGCCGGAGATTGATCGGTGGATACTTTCCTGTTTGCAGTCACTTGTAAAAGAAGTAAACAAGCACATGGATGATTATGAGCCAACCATGGCTGGTAGGGCCATTGATGAATTTGTTGACGAATTGTTGAGTAACTGGTTTGTTAGACTTTCTAGAAGAAGGTTCTGGAAAGGTGAATATGAAACGGACAAGATTAGTGCTTATCAGACTTTATACATTTGCCTGGATACAGTAG
>JBFYPP010000162.1:0-4912 GCA_041303255.1 Chitinophagia bacterium
GTAAATACCGGCTTTTGGACTGTTCAAGCGAATACTGCCTCTGTAGTTGCCCGTGAAATTTGCTTGTGTTTGTCGGTATACTTCTCTGCCCTCCGAATTAATCACAGCAATACCCAAATCTTCTCTTCCCGTTACATTAAATGTTAGGTTGAAATTACCGTTGTTAGGATTTGGTGCGACAGTAAAGCCTATTTTTTCTGGAGCAATATTGATTACCGATGTTACAGTTACATCTTGTTCAGCAGAAAGACTTTCACAATTGAAGCCATCCACAACCGAAGTTCTGTATTTACCAGATTGGGTGACTTTCAATTTTTGTCCCTTTTCTCCTTGAATTTCAAAACCATTCAATTGCCATTGGTTGCCTGTTACAACAGAACTAATTAAAGTATCTGCATTTCGAGAAATTGTAGGAATAATATTTGTAATGGCAGTGACTGCTGTTTTTGGCGTTGGACAAGTTTCGGCAAGTATTTCTACTTTCATGTCGTAGAAAAAGTAATAAAACTGACTTGGATCCGCGGTAGCAGAAGTTACTACACTATTGCCATTAATGCTAAGTCCGCTACTTACACCATTGATTTTCTGGGGATAAGGAGTAGTTGCAATATTGTTGTTTCTGTATACTGTTGCACCTTCCAAACACTGCATAATCAATACGTGGTTACCCGGATTAAAAACAGCAAAGTTTAAATTGAAAACCATTCCCTTGTCGTTTGGATCATTTTCTGTTACAGCGCCACCTTGTGCAATTGGTCTTGTGTTGGTCACAATAAAATCCCTTTGACTAAGCGTGAAATAACTATAACCTCCGTTTTCATTTTCACTTGCTAAATCCGCTAGGATGATTCTTACTTTGCCAGGGTTTCCAACAAACATCTTTACAGACTCTATCACCATCGGAACGCTATTGGAGAAGCGTACAAAATTACCATTGAATTCATTGTATCCTCCAGAGGTAAAAGCAGTTTTGTCTTTTGGACCAACAATTCCTGCTAAGTCGTTAAACGATCCATAATACTTTTTGTCTGCAGTAAGACTGGATGTATTTGCAATCGCATTGCCAGTGGTAAGTGCAAATGGAACTTTAGCGGTATCAGAAGCAAACCAACTAATGTAATTTCCTGTGGTGGTAGTGCCTTTGAGTAAGGCTGCAGAGTTGTTACAGATCAATGCTTGCAATGCAGTAGGAGCAACACCTGCGCCTAATGCATTTGCCTCCGAAACCACTTGGTTATTTTCCGAATTTTGATCGGTTAATAAATTTGATTTTGCAGTGAAAGTATATTTTGTATTTCCTTTCATTACAAAAGGAGTTTGGAATGTATATTCTGTTTCTCCACCGGGTAAAAGTGGACCATTAAAAACACCTGTAATAGTAGACAGCGTATTGCCCCCCTCTTTAATATCCACCGACAAAGGAATGTTTCTTTGCTCTTTGCTTCCCGTATTTCTTAATTTGATGGTAACGTATTGAGTACCATCCGCACACTCACCATCCAGTGGATACACTACTGAGCTCATTGCAAGGTCATTTGAAGGTCTAATAACGGCTAATGTATAATCTTGTATTTCACCTCTGGTATAATTCCCAGAAGGTTGAATACTGTTTGGATCATTCGTCTCTACTAAAATAACCCGCATCAACATTTTATCTCCAATAACAAAGCCTGTTGGAAGTGCAATTGTAGGTTTAAAAATGCTATCATTTAAAAGGGCTGCACTTGTTGCAAATATTTCTCCTGCATCTCCAAAGTCTCCATCATTGTTTGTGTCAATAAATATTCTAGCATATCGGGTGTTGTTGGTATTGTCGCAACTCTTCACACGCATGAAGAAAGCGTTTGAACCACCAGACTCTATTGTTCCTGTAAAAAACCTACCATCACTCGCTGATCTACAGGTGTCTTTGTATTTTAAATTAACGCCACCAAACGATAAGGTGTCGATGTATGCACCAGCCTGATCCGAAAAGGTTGCTGTAGAATATGCGTTACCACCAATACCAGAAACTACCAATGAGAAATTTTGGGTGCTATCACCCCTCAACAACTGCCCCTTGTGTTTTACTTCAATGGTGTATGTTTCACCAAGTAGCACTGAATCTATTTCAATTTTTTCAACATTGTCAACATCGTTATCGCCACGGGTAGCAGGATCAGCAGGCGCAGCGCCATTTAATTTCCATGGAAAAAATGTTTTGGTGCCTTGTTTGATTCTGATGTCAAGATCGTTTACTAATTTTTTATCTCTTGAATTCAATACCCCATTTGGAGTAACCGGCCCAGCTGGGTCAGTCCATACAATGGTTGCACTCAAAGGACCTTTTCCAGATGCCACAACAGTTACAGAAAAACTGGAATCATTTTTCAGGTTTTTTTCTACGACCAGGTTGTTTTCGGTATTGTTGAGGACAGATGCTGCTCTTGCCATATTGGCCAAACCAAATCCATTTCTGTAGTCTGGTCCGGGTGTGTTTGTAGCTTTATCTGTGGTATGAAGAATTAATCCTTTTATGGTAGATGACCATGCAAATTTGTTGTTGTTTTTTCTCAGGAACAATTCCTGCAAAAGAATTGCAGAACCAGCGATGGTTGGTGAAGACATTGATGTTCCAGACAAAGTAGAATAGGTGGTATTACTTCCAGCACCTGAAGAGGTTAGTCCAGAACCATTGGCCACAACATCTGGTTTGATTCTTCCATCATCGGTTGGTCCATAACTACTGCTGTTGCTGAGCACAACATCAGCGGCACTTGTATAGCCACCAGAGATGGGTAATGTATTTCCTACAATCAATGCATTTTTGGCATTGGAATAAGTAGGCAAAAGATCATAACCCGTTTGGTCATTGATGCCTGAAGGTCTGCCACCGGCTTCTGCCATCTGGTTATTAGCATCATATCTCCAATAATTTGTCCCTATGGCTGGTCCGCTCTCATTTCTGTTGTTTCCAGCAGATTTAACCATCAGGTAATTTTGAGAGAGATAGGCAATTGAATCCCACATTTGTGTTTCTCCGCTGTAGTTTCCAAATTTCCAATCTTCAGTTGAGCCTTCAGTACCCCAAAACTCCCATCTGTTTTGACCACTGTTGAATCTCCATCCTGAAATAGATCCATAAGAGTGGTTCGATACAAGGAGGTTAGGTCCTTCGCTTGACATTTCAGAAATATGATTAGAGAAATCGTAAGCGATGACACCCTTGATACTGTGCGCCATGCCTTTTGCAACGGGATTTACGCCACTTGCCATCAGTGTTCCAGTAACATGGGAAGCATGATTGTCTACCGTACTTGGTTTATCTTTTTGTGTAATTCTTCCCAATAGCTCAACGTGAGATGCATTTATCAATCCACCATCCCAGAGTCCAAGTTTGTTGGTGAGTAAAGGATCTGCTCCATCAAGGTTTAATCCTGAACTGCCGCCTGTCCAAAGTTTATTGGTGCCAATTGTAGAAGCCGCAACAACATTGCTCTCTGTGCCTACATACATTGGAAAACCTTTTTCGTCCACACCTATCAATCGAGCAACATTTCCATTTTTATCTGTAATGGTAAGATTCCAACCTTTTTGCGCAGCAAGGTTCATGGCTTTCTCATAACGCTGTGTCTCAATTATTCTTTGATCGCTTGCCATTTTTTCTAACTCACGTTGTTTGGGTGCACTTTGTTTTTGTGCTAACAAAATTGAGCTGCTCAGCATAAAAAATCCTGAAAGAATGAAAAGTTTACTTTTTTGCATTTTCATAACATTGAAGATAAAAATAATTAGCCTTAAAAGGCTAATTTGTAACGAGTACAGAAACAATTTAAACAATAATTTAATTAGAATAAACAAATGTTGAACAAGGCTATAAAACGGTCGTTTTACCTGCTAATGGTTGCGTTGTTTCTGAATTGCAGTAACTCCAAAGTGTTGGTGACAGGGAAACTCCAAAAACCAACAGGAAACCAAATGCCTTCGCCTGATTTGCCCAGCGAAACGCCTGCAGGGGTGTCGGGCTTTGTATACTTCTTTGAACCCACCTTGGTTAACATGGGGCTACCAACTGGAGAGGTTGGGACTTTCTTGATGACCAACAAAACATTGATTGCCAAATCCTTGGCAAATAAAGAGGGTTTATTTAAGGTCAAACTTCGTCCAGGTAACTACACGGTTATGATTGGTAAAAATGGTCAGTTCTATAGCAATATCTCCAACCTTGAGGGTTTTATTAATCCGATTGTTGTTGAGAAAAAGGACAATAAGCCGCTGGTATTGAGCGCCGATTGGGATGCTATTTATTAGCCGTCATTACCCCAAATAAAAACTCAAGTCGGTTTCCATCTTCCATGGGCCTTATCTTGTTTGTAGTGTCAAAATGCATGGTCATTTTTTCTTTGTGGTTAAACAAAGGCCAGGTTAATGCACTTCCGTGATTGGGGTTGCCTGTCTTGATGAAGCTGGTCCAATACGCTGACATTTCATTTGCCAACACATGGTCCGCCGGTTCCCAAGGTCTTTTTACGAAGCGAAGGTTGTTGTAGGCATAAGGGACTTCCCCTGTATGAAATGCTTTGTATTTTTTGTATTCTCCCTCTGCTGGCACAATTCTGGTGAATCGATATACATAAGCGGGAAGTGATTGTTGACTTTGTATTTTGGCCCAAACATAACCGGGCATACCAAAAATCTGGTCCCTGGAAAGATCCAGCTGTGTCTGTTTTGCTTCCTCATCATTTGAGGCGGGGTAGAAAGACGTGAATTTCCCAGCCTCATTACCATACTGTTTTTGAAAATCTTTTTGCAGGCTTTCTGCTGATTTTATAGGCCCCATCACCAAACCTTCGTCTTGGTTCCATCCAACGAGTAAAGCGACTTTATTCTGTTTTTCTTTTTGAAAAATATCAAGAATATGTTCTGGAAGAAC
>JBFYPP010000163.1:0-4903 GCA_041303255.1 Chitinophagia bacterium
CCGCCAAATTGTGGACCATATTGAAGACTTGCAGCTCCACGTAAAACCTGGATACGTTGAACAGAATTCAATTGAGGCGTGTAGTAGGCTTCCGGGTAACCGAAAGGATCGCTACTGATGTCGTAGCCATTCTGACGAATGTTAAATTCCCAGCTACGATTCGGACTTAGTCCGCGTGCTGCAATACCGATTTGAATTCCGCTGGGATCACTTTCCCATATTTGAATACCAGGCACTTTAGCCATTACTTGTCGCATGGTATTGGTAACCACATTCCCTTGCACGTTGTCCATCATGATCAGCGCATTCTTTTTTCCAGCGTTGATGGATGTACCTACAATTTCAGGCAAGAAATGAATATCGGCTTTTGTATTTCGCCCAACCAAGGTGATATCTGGTAAATATTTCTGGTGCAATAAAGCGCTATCGGTACTTAGCGTACTGTCTTTTACTTGGGCTAAGACTGAAAATGAAACTAAACAGAGTAGCAGCACCATTCGAATTCTCATCATCATTTCTTTTTTGAATGCTGATGCGAAATTCATTTTCTTTTGACACGGGTACTTACGAATAAGGAAAAAACGATTAGCGAAATGCGGAAAAAATCATGTGTTTTCTCTTCCTTTGTTTAAGGCATCAACACTTGTTTGCTCACATTCCCAAACACTTTTTTGAGTAGCTCTGTGCTTCTTGCGAGTGGGTCTCTTCGGATACTCTTTTCTTCTTCAGCAATTTGGTAAAAAATTCCATTTATTGCTTTTTCGGTTACGTATCCAGTGAGGTCTGGGTTTATTTTTTTTAAGCTGATCTTGTTATAGGCGTTAATTAATGATGCCCAATGTTTGGTTGCATCTACTTTCTTTAATGAATTTTCAATAACGGGTCTGAATTTGATGTTAAGCGAAGTGGAAGTTGTTTGTCTCAAATATTGGGTTGCTGCAGAATCACTTCCCTTTAAAATTGAAACTGCATCCATTACATTCATTGCTCTTACTGATTCAATAAATAGTGCAGCTGCTTCTTTGCAAGCTTCTTCAGCACCACGGTTCATGCTCAGTATGGCTTCATCCACTTGGTTTCCCAATCCAATTGAACGGAGTGTTTTTTCAACTTTTACTGCTTCTGGGGGCAAGACTATTTTTAATAATTCATTTTTAAAAAATCCATCCTCTTTAGAAAGGGCGTCTGCACCTTTTTGTGCACCCCGACTAAGTGCTTCTTTCAAAGCAGAAACCACTTCATCTTTTTCATTTTGATTAGATCCAACATTGCTTAATGCTTGGTTGGTTTTTTGTAAAATTTCTTTAACCTGAGCGGTTGAGTCAAAATGAATGCCAAAGAAAAAAATTGCAATAAGTACTTTGATTGATAGCGTTGTTTTCATTCTGTAAAATTAGCATGCAGTTCTGATAGCGGTCTGTTAATTTATTAAATTCAAAGATGCTTTTGTCTACCTATAGAAATGAATAATTATGATATCATTAACTTCATTAAGGTGTAAGCCAGTCTGCATGGATTAGAATACCCTTCTCATAAGTAAATCCAGCACGTCGGTTTCCTGTATGGTGCGCATAATACCAATCTAATTTTTCAACAGTGGTTTCAACTACGACAAAGTTTTGAAATCCTGCTTCACTTTCTTCGAGGGTATAGGAGAAGTCGCTTAGTTTATCTTGGAATGTTTTAAAATCTTCTGTGTGTTTTTTCCCTGATCCCTCTGGTAAAAGATAATTCCGTCTGCTGTGGTGATACGTAAGATTCCATTGTGTTTTGGCAAGATCATTACCATGGTGAAGCACTGTAGCGCCATACAAACGAATTTGTGTTCTTTGAGTTTGGTCGTATGCAAGCCAACTCAGCTGTCCTGTTAGTTTAATATCTTCGATTTTACTGCTGCGTATGTCTGTATGAAAATAAATTTTTCTTGTTTCTATATCTACCTTGCGCAAAACGACTGTCCTTATTTGCGCCATCGAACCTGATACAGACCCCACAACCATCGTCCGCATTGGATCTTTGCGGTTGCTTACCGCAACGGATAGCATTTCCCAGCAATTTTTTTCTACGGTTGGTAGGTCTATTTGGAGAGTGACATCCATGTTCATTATAATTGGTTTACGGGAATCTCTATTTATATGTTAATTTGCGGCAAACATACGCCATGCAAAAATCAACAAGTATCTTTTTGGTCATTTTTACAGTATTGTTTTTTTCTGGTTGTAAAAAGGAAGAAGATTTCAAACCGGCAGTTGAAGCTGCAATGACTGCATTTGCTTCATCTTTGCAAAGTGATTTACCTACCTCATCAACGGTTACAGAGCGTGTGCGTGTTTATTTAGATGCCCAGCCGACTTATTTTTTTGGATCGACCGTTACCTTACTTGACGCAAATGGACTTGCTACTACTAGTCCCTATTCGTACAGAATAAACGGAGGCGTATTAACCAAGGAGCTGGTAGTGCCATCCTATAACATTGATACACAGGTTTGGCTACGAAAAGCCATTGATTTAAAAAAGCCCTATTGGACCGAACCTTATTTTGATGCAGGCGGTGGCGATATTTGGATGCAGACTTATTCAGTCCCGGTTATCATTAATAACAAAGTGGTGGCTGTGGCTACAACGGACTTGGCCGTCAACAAACCTTAAGGCATTAAACTTTTTCTTAGAATATTGTCTAACCAATATGCTTCCCATGAAACGTTCAACGAGAATGCTGCTATTTGCATCAAGCATATGGTATTTTGGAGAAGGTTTGTTTGGTCCTTTGTTTGCGGTTTTTTCAGAAAAAGTTGGTGGAGATCTCCTTGATATCACCTGGGCATGGTCGCTTTACCTGGTAGTAACAGGTGTGTTTTATGTATTGATTGGCAAATTTTTTAATCGATCCATTTGGAAACCAAAGTTGATTGTGATTGGCTATGGGTTGAATACTCTTTTTACTTTTTGTTATTTGTTTGTCAGCAATACAACGGGACTACTTCTTGTTCAAGCTGGTTTAGGACTTGCTGAAGCCATTTCAACCCCTGCCTGGGATGCAACCTTTTCATCTGAGTTAGATGATACCAATGACACTTATATTTGGGGAATTGCTAATGGTCAATCATTTTTCGTTTCAGGAATAGCTATTGCAATTGGAGGGTTAATCGCTAACTATGTTTCTTTTGAAGCACTATTTATTTTGATGGGTTCTATTCAACTCATCGCTACAATCATTCAAGCAAGGGAGACTTTTGGGAGAAAAAATTCCTGAAAAGTTATAAATTCAACCAAATCTTTTTTATGCAGGAAAAGGAAACTGCTTCATTTTTTTATAGAAAAGCCATCAAAGATTATATCACTGAGTTTGTGATGCTATTTGCTGCGGTTACATTGGGTTTTTTTGCTGAAAACCTCCGTGAAGGATATGCAGAGCGACGTTTAGAAATTCAATTGATGAAATCCATGGTATCCGACTTGGAACGCAATGAAGAACTCCTGCTGAGTCAGCAAGCAGCCTTGACTACCAGGAAAATAGCCTGTGATTCAATTGCTTACTTTTTCAATCAACAAGATATTAAACAACACGGAGCTGAACTTTACAGGTATGGCAGACGATTGGGATATTATGCCGGAGAATATCCATTGTCGTCTCGCTCTCTTGATCAATTGAAAAACAGTGGTTTGTTCAGTATCATCAGTAAAGATATGGTAGCAGATTCATTGTCGAATTACGATAATTTGAAAACCCAGTATGAGCAGCGTATCAAATGGTATTTTGAGGACGTGAAGAAAGTGCAGGATGAGAATAAAAATATTTTTGATACAAGGGTATTTGAAAAAGCCAGTGTCTATACGAATATTTACACTTTTCAAATTTTAAAACCAGAAGGCAATCCTGCTTTGCTTACTTATGATAAAGATGATTTACAGAAATATTACAACAACTTTTATTACCTCAAAAAAAATACAGAAGTCCAATTGAGGGCTGTAGTCGAACTCATTAACAGTACAACTGCTCTTAAATCATTGATCATTAAATCTTATGAATTTTAAATATCTATTTTGCGATTGCTAATTGCGCATACAAAAGTTGATTAAATAAGTCGAGTTACGCTACAACTTTTCTTTTCCTTTGTTGTTTAACCTGCATGATGGCGGAAGTGGACATCGACAGAATCATTGAAATGGCATGGGAAGATCGTACGCCATTTGAAGCGATTGAAATTCAATTCGGTCTGCCGGAAGCGAAGGTGATTGAATTGATGCGCCGCAATCTTAAAAAGAAAAGCTTCTTGTTGTGGCGTGAGAGGGTGAATAGTGGCGTGAGCCAGAAACACCTTATGAAAAGAAATCCTGAGATTGGCAGGTTCAAGTGCACCAGACAACGCCAGATTTCTTTGAACAAAATCAGCAAACGCTAATGAATTACGAACAACTCATCAAGCGTTTAGACGATATCGACCCCATCGCCTATGGGAAGTCGCGCAACTTTACCGACGGCGCCATCACCCAACTCTCTCCTTATATCTCTCGCGGTGTTATTGATACCAAAACGGTGTTGTTGCATTTGGTGAAACGTGGTTTCAAGTATTATCATGTGCAAAAATTCGTGCAGCAAATGGCCTGGCGGGAATTTTTTCAACGGGTATGGCAGAACGTTGGTGAAAACATCAATACTGATTTGAAAAATGACCAACAGGCAAGGGTTAATCATGGAATGCCTTTGCCGGTAGATGGATCAACAACAGGTATTGATGCGATTGATGACTCGATTGTGTCCTTGAAAGATAATGGCTACATGCACAACCACGTAAGGATGTATGTCGCGTTTATGACTTGCAATCTTGCTGGTTTTCATTGGCATGATCCGGCACGATGGATGTATTACCATTTGCTGGATGGCGATTGGGCATCGAATGC
>JBFYPP010000164.1:0-4885 GCA_041303255.1 Chitinophagia bacterium
TGGTAAGCCAAAGGGACCTTTGCCGTGTAATATGCTACCATGGTGCAAAGATAGATTAGTCGACTTAACTGAACTATCTTTACCGCTCAATTAAATACGATGAAAAAAGCTACCCAATTCATACATGCAGGCGCACATCCTGACCCAAGCACAGGTGCCATTATGACCCCCATTTACCAAACTTCCACCTACGTGCAAGAAGCGCCAGGAGTGCACAAAGGTTATGAATATGCTAGGTCACAAAACCCAACACGATTTGCATTAGAAGAAGCATTGGCGGTAATTGAAGAAGGAAATTTTGGTTTGGCTTTTGGAAGTGGGGTGGCCGCAACAGATGCGGTGATGAAATTATTAAAGCCGGGTGATGAAGTGATTGCTGCCAATGATATGTATGGTGGCACCTATCGCCTATTCAGTAAGATCTATGAAAAATTTGGCATCGTATTTCATTATGTAGATATGAGTCTAATGTCAAATATCCAAGCTAAAATAAACGCCAATACAAAATTGATTTGGGCTGAAACTCCTACCAATCCGTTGATGAATATTGCCGATATCAAAGGAATAGCGTCGTTGGCAAAAGAAAATAAACTCCTGCTTTGCGTTGACAATACTTTTGCTTCACCTGCATTGCAAAACCCACTAACGCTCGGTGCTGATATTGTGATGCATTCTGCAACAAAATATTTAGGCGGACATAGTGATGTTATCCAAGGCGCATTGGTGATTAATGATAAAGCATTAAGGGATGAATTGTATTTTATCCAAAAAAGTTGTGGGGCGGTACCCGGACCAATGGATTGTTTTTTGGTGCTTAGGGGAATTAAAACCTTGGGCATTCGAATGGAAAGACATTCACAGAATGGGGAAAAAATTGCGCACTATCTAAAAGCACATCCTGCGGTGAAAAAGGTCTACTGGCCTGGGTTTGAAGACCATCCGGGACATGCCATTGCAAAAGCACAAATGAAAAGTTTCGGCGGCATGATCAGTTTTGAATTAAAAAATGACAGCATGGAAGCAGCAAGAAAATTGCTCTCCAGCACACATCTTTTTTCATTAGCTGAAAGTCTAGGTGGCGTTGAATCTTTAATCAACCATCCAGCCAGCATGACCCACGCTTCCATTCCAAGAGAAGAAAGAATTAAGAATGGTTTATCCGACACCTTGATTCGTTTGTCTGTTGGTATTGAAGATGCAGATGATTTAATTGCTGATTTGGAACAAGCTATGGCGTAAATGAAACAAATAAATTGCTTTTTTTTATTCCTATTCTTCTTTGTTAACATCAGTTCAGCACAAGTAAACTCCAATGCAGCTATCCAATCAAAATTAGACACTGCCTTTAAATCAACCATTATACCTGGCATCTTAATTGGCGTCTCCATCAACGGGAAACATCAATTTTTTACTGCAGGAATTGCAGACAAAAAAAATAACCAAGCATTTACCCCTGACACCCAATTTGAAATAGGAAGTATTTCAAAAACATTTACCGCTTTTATTCTGGAATCGGTATTGCAGAAGAAACGAATTTCAGACAGTGCATTAATCCTCCAATTTCTACCTGATAGTCTCAATATAAATAGGAATATTGCATCAATACAATTGGTGCATTTATTAAACCATACCTCAGGCTTGCCTCGACTGCCAGACAATATGGGCACTCCAGAAAATTTGCTGCAACCCTATGCAAACTATAAAAAGGAGGACCTATATGCTTACCTAAACAAAGCAAAAGTAAATGGCTTTGGCAAAGTAAACTACTCAAATTTAGGTGCTGGTCTGGCAGGTGTCTTAGCCGAGAACATCAGCGGTAAGCCATACGAATACTTATTAAATAAGTATATCAATAAACCATTTCATTTAAAACATACTGGTATCCATGCAGCCCTGAAAAGACCAAAAGCAATCGGTTATTTTGACAAACAAGAAGCGACTTATTGGGATATGAATGCATTAGTAGGGGCAGGTGGAATAAAATCGGATGCTACAGATATGCTCAACTATTTAGATTACATCGCTAATCATCAAACCTTATCCACCATTCAATCTGTCTTACATAAAACAGCTGAAATCAATAAAGAGGTGGCTATTGCTAAAGGCTGGCATACTATCGAAAAGAATGAAGAAACCTTACTGTATTGGCACAATGGAGGCACTTACGGATTTTCAACATTTTGCGCTTTCAATCCATCAAATAAAAACTGCATCATTATTGTAATAAATGCATTTAATAAAAACACAATTGCAGACAGATTAGGCATTGAGATAATGACGAAGATTTTAAATTAAAGCAATGAAAATCTCTAACCCTTTGCGAGATTTTTTAAATAAAAAAGTCAAAGAATACAACCAGAAAACATTTGTTGCATCTGATCCTATTTCAATTCCGCATCGCTTTGCAATAAAGCAAGACATAGAAATAGCAGGATTTTTTGCTGCTATTTTTGCTTGGGGCAACAGGACCACCATTATCAACAAATGCAACGAGTTAATGCTGTTGATGGACCACTCACCTTATGAGTTTATTACGCAACACAGAGAGTTAGACCTAAAGAGATTTCTCGATTTTAAACATAGGACCTTCAATGCAACCGATCTACTGCATTTTATCAGGGTGCTTCGCCATCATTATGAAAATGACAGTAGCGCTGAACCTACATTGGAAACAGCCTTCAGCAAAGGATTACATCAAAAAGATGAAACAGTGGAAAACACACTAATGTCTTTTCATGATTATTTTTTCAGCCTGGAGGATAGTCCGGGTAGAACCAAAAAACACATCTCCACACCCGACAACAATTCTTCCTGCAAAAGACTCAACATGTTTCTCCGTTGGATGGTGCGTAACGACAATGTAGGAGTGGATTTTGGTATCTGGAAAAATATCCAACCCCATCAATTGGTTTGTCCGCTCGATGTACACGTACAACGCGTAGCATTCAACCTCAAATTAATTAGTTCAGAAAAAGCGGATTGGAAGACCGCAGTGGAACTCACCAACAACCTCAAACAACTTGATCCAGCTGATCCAGTGAAATATGATATAGCGCTGTTTAGTATGGGGGTGGGGAATAGCCTGCCTGCCGAAGGCAGGGGATTAGGGATTAGGGATTAGGGAACAGGGAATAGTAAAAAAACATTAGAGTTTAGGCAGGTCGAAATTAGTTCCATTTAACTAGTACTTTTTCTATTTTCAGTTATTACTTTTCCCTAATCCCTATTCCCTGTTCCCTAATATCATTCCGGCCTCATCATCGGGAACAAGAGCACGTCTTGGATAGACGGCTGGTTGGTAAGCAACATACAAAGTCTGTCTATACCAAACCCAATACCAGCTGTAGGAGGCATGCCATATTCTAGTGCACGAAGGAAATCGTGATCGATAAACATGGCTTCATCATCACCGCGTTCCATCAATTTGATTTGTTCCTCAAAACGAGCACGTTGATCAATGGGATCATTTAACTCTGTATAGGCGTTTGCAATTTCTTTTCCGTTTACCATCAATTCAAATCGCTCAACCAATCCTGGCTTAGTGCGGTGTTTTTTGGTAAGAGGACTCATCTCTACAGGGTAGTCTGTAATGAAAGTAGGTTGTATATAATGATGCTCACATTTCTCTCCGAAGATGTTGTCAATCAACTTCCCTTTACCCATGCTTTTTTCTACAGGGATATGTAGTTGTTTACAAACATCTCTTAAACCATCTTCATCCATATTGCTGATATCAAAACCAGTGTGTTCTTTGATAGCATCGTACATCGTCACTCTCTTGAAAGGTGCTTTGAAGCTGATGGTTTTACCATTGACTTCTGCATCTGTGGTGCCATTTACATCGATAGCTGCTTTTTCAAGCAACTGTTCGGTAGTATCCATCATCCAGAGATAATCTTTGTATGCTGTATAAAATTCAAGGACAGTAAATTCTGGATTATGCGTTCTGTCCATTCCCTCATTTCTAAAATTCCTAGAGAACTCATAGACCCAATCAAATCCGCCGACAATCAATCTCTTCAAATAAAGTTCATTCGCAATTCTCAAATACATCGGGATATCCAATGCATTGTGGTGTGTACTAAAAGGTCTGGCAGATGCACCACCTGGAATACTTTGCAACACTGGTGTATCTACTTCGATTGCACCTCTATCGTTCAAAAATGTTTTAATGGAGTTAATGAGCTTTGATCTTTTGAGAAAGGTTTCTTTTACATCAGGATTGATGATAAGATCTGCATAGCGTTGTCTGTATCTAAATTCAGGATCTGTAACTGCATCAAAGGTTTCACCCTCTTTTTCTTTCACCACTGGAAGTGGCTTCAAAGATTTTCCAAGTAGAGTTAAGGAATGCACGTGCACTGAAGTTTCTCCAGTCTTGGTTGTAAATACATACCCTTTAACCCCAACAATATCTCCAATATCCAAGATCTTCCAAACTTGGTCGTAAAGACTTTTATCATCACCCGGACAAATTTCATCGCGTTTAACATAAATCTGGATTTTCCCTGTATGATCCTGTAAAACTGCAAAACTTGCCTTACCCATATCGCGAATACCCATCAATCTTCCTGCCAGACACACATCAGCAAAATCAGACTTGTTTTCTTCACCTATATACTTACTCTTGATTTCAGTAGCTGTTATGTTTACTGGAAATGCAGGGGCAGGATAGGGATCAATACCCAATGCCTGAATGGCCGCTAACTTTTCCCTTCTAATAATCTCTTGTTCGGATAAATGTTGACTCATAAGGCTGCGAAGTTAAGAAATTAGGGAATAGGGATTAGGGAACAGGGAACAGGGATTAGGGAATAGTGACTCGTCCTAAAAAAAGTTTACAGGTTAATTAATTAATCCTGGCATTGGTTTACTATTTCTGCCA
>JBFYPP010000165.1:0-4876 GCA_041303255.1 Chitinophagia bacterium
GTAGAAGCAAAAATTCCGATGGTGCTCTGCTATGATGTGCTCATACAATACCTGTGTACCTTGGCTACGGGTGATGGTTTTGATCAAAAAAAGATAAAGCAAGAAATCAGTACTACATTTTGTTTCAGAGAGATCAGTGATGAAGAATGGAGCAGGGCAATCAACTTTATTTGTTCTGGTGGAAACGCCTTACAACAATACGATGAATACCAAAAAGTGCAACGCGACGAAGATGGTTTATATAAAATATTGAGTAGAAAGGTTGCTATGCGCCATCGCATGCACATTGGCACCATAGTGAGTGATGCCATGTTAAAAGTCAAATGGTCTAGTGGTGGCTATATTGGCGTTATAGAAGAATGGTTTATTTCAAAATTAGTCCCAGGTGACGTTTTTTCCTTGGCTGGAAAAAATCTTGAATTGGTTTCCATACAAGAGATGACTGTGCTTGTAAGAAAAAGCAGTTCAAAAAAATCGATTGTCCCCAGTTGGATGGGTGGCAGAATGTCAATGACTGCCAATCTCGGATCACAGTTAAGAAAAAAACTGAGTGAGGCAAGCAAGATAGCAGTTGAAGATCCCATATTGAGCGCGCTTGCTCCTTTATTAAAAAAACAAGCAACACTTTCGATTGTGCCCAACGAAAACGAATTCTTAATTGAGCTCATTGAAAGTAAAGACGGTTACCATCTGTTTGCGCACACCTTTGAAGGCAGGTTGGTCAATGAGGCAATGGCCACCATACTTGCATGGAGAATTAGCAGGCTCAAGCCCATCAGTTTTACTTTTGCGATGAACGACTATAGCTTTGAGTTATTGAGTGATCAACCTATACCCGTTGATGATAGAAATATTTGGCAACTATTTTCATCTGAGGGATTAACAGAAACTATTCAGCAAAGTGTGAATGCAACAGAGATGGCAAAAAGAAAATTCAGAGACATTGCTGTAATTGGGGGATTGGTTTTTCAAGGCAATCCCGGCGAGAAAAAAAAGGCAAAACATTTGCAATCCTCAGCTTCATTGTTATTCAATGTATTTCTGGAATACGACCCAGATAGTATTTTATTGAGACAGGCATTTCAGGAAGTAATGAACGACCAAATGGAAGAGCAGCGACTAAGAGCAATGCTCAAGAGAATTGAATCTTCAACTATTGTTATAACACATCCAGAAAAGCTAACGCCTTTTTCCTTTCCAGTGAAAGTAGATTCGATGAGAGAAAGCATGTCTTCGGAAAAACTGGAAGACCGCATCAAAAAAATGATCAAGCTTCTTTAGCCTGTAATTTCAACAATGGATTGCTCAACTCCATTGCCAACAATAGCATAGGCGGTTTCATTCTTTTGTGGCGCAACTAAAAACTTCCCTGTGAATTTGCTAAAAGCAGGCAAAATGCAATAGTCATTTTTAAAATAAAAACATGGAAATACAAAAGACTGTTTTCCTTTTCCATTTATTTTAATTCCAGGATGGGTATGCCCAACAAAAGAAAAATGGGTAGTTGTTTTTTCATTGAGCAATTCATGTGAAAAATGAAAAGGTCCAAGATGAAGTTCCTTCTCAACAATTTCTATCCCTAAATCTGCATAGGCAGAATTGGTTAAAATTTCATGGTTCCCCTTCACAAGTATAATTTTCACGTTATCCAAAACTGCCCTCCACTTTGCAAACCAATCGTGCTCTTGGTTTGCAAAACTGTGGAAGAAGTCGCCTGTAACTATAATCTGCTTTGGGGAGAAAAGATGTACTTGCTGAAAAAATCGATGTAAGTCCTCTTGAAAAACTTGTTGTGGAATTGCAATACCTGCTTTTCTAAAATGCGCAGACTTCCCGATGTGCATATCAGACAAGAGCAGGGTTTGTTCATCTTCCCAGTAGATGCAACGATCTGCACTAAGAACCAACCGTTGATTACTAACTGTCAGAGGGAATAGATGCATAACACAAAGCTATATTTAATTAAAAAGTTCTTCAGCCTTGTTAATGGCATCCGGCTTACCTACATCCAAAACAAGATCACCCGTGTGGTTATATCCAATAATTGTTTGCTGAGCGGCCAAAGACAAATAGGTATCTGTGATTGAAAAACAGCCACCAGAAGGCATTAAATCAAAGATTCGGGGATGAATAAGGTGAACACCAGAGAATGCAAAAGGCATTAAACTTTCTAGTGTTGAAGAACTATGCACAATTTTTACTTCTTCCGTCTTGTTATTTTTCCATCCACTTAAATGCATTTTATCATTAAATAGAAAATTCCTTGTACTCGATCTAGTTGTTACCGCTAAAGTTACAAGAGGATCCTTCGAAATATGATAGTCATACATGTTACCAAGATTGAGGTCTGTAAGAATATCTGCATTCATAACAACAAATGGCCTGTCGTCGCCTTTAAGCAATGATGATGCATGAGCCAGTCCTCCTCCAGTTTCAAAGGGACCGTTCTCCTCATATGACACATGAACTTTAATGTCTGAATTACGGTAACGGGATAAAAAAAGATGAATTTGTCCGGAAAAATGAAATGTATTAATTACAAACTCCTTGATGCCAAATGAGCGTAAATAATCAATGTTTCTTTCTAATAAAGATTTCCCTTTAATCTTCACCAAGGCCTTGGGTGTATAATCCGTATAAGGTTTTAAACGGGTACCCATCCCTGCAGCAAAAATCATTGCTTTACAATGTTCAATACCGTTCATTGATCCAGTTTTTTGCTTCTTGTTCAAGGTGACAAACTTCTACTTGCACTTTGTATTTTTCTTTTAGAAAATCTGTTAAGCGGTCTGCAGCGTAAACGCTTCTGTGTTGTCCGCCTGTGCAACCAAAATTAATCGTAAGCCCTTCAAAGTCGCGTTTCAAATAATCTTCAACAGAAATACCTACAATTCCAAAAACATGCTGCAAGAACAAGGGCATACTCGTTTTGTGCATCAAAAATTCTTGTACAGGTTTATCACGGCCAGTGAGGGTTTTGTATTCTTCTATCCTACCCGGATTAAGAATACCCCTACAATCAAAAACATAGCCACCGCCATTTCCATACTCATCTATTGGAATACCTTTCTTATAAGAAAAACTGTTGACCTTTATTTTCAATTTGCTTTCCTCGCTTGCCTTAACGGTTTCAAATTTTTCTAAAATCTCATCAGTTACAATGGCGTCTAATACTTTTTTCAATGCGGGTAAACGCAGAGGCAGACCCTTGTTTTCTAAAAACCATTTTAAGTTTTTGAGTGCAAATGGTATGCTGGAAATGAAGTGTTGTTTTCGTTCAAACAAGCCCCTGAATCCATAGGCGCCCAGTGTTTGCAGCATCCTTATCAACACAAAGCCGTCATAGTTATTCAAGAAATCCGCCTTTACCAATTTCTGCCCTAACAATTCATTTACTTCATCAAAATAGCTACCTACCAGTTCTTCTCTCCAGGCATAGGGCATTTGAGCCCTTGCTTGCCACAACAGTGAAGCGATATCGTATTGGAGTGCGCCTTGCATGCCACCTTGGTAATCTATAAAGTAGGCTTCTCCCTCTTTAATCATGATGTTTCTACTTTGGCAATCCCGATGCATAAAATATTGGTGCTCTTCTTGGGTTAGGTAATTGCTCAACATTTCAAAATCGTTTAGCAGAAGATTTTTATCGTAGGGCAAATCCAAAGCACGGACAAAATAATATAAAAAATAGAGTAGGTCGGAATAGATGGCTTGTTTATCAAAAGACCTTGTTGCAATGCAATTGTTGTAATCTAAGCCATCACCACCTGAAATCTGAAGCTTAGCCAATTGGCTGCATGTTTTTTTAAACAAGTCCTTTACATGATCAGAAAAGCCTTCCTTCTGAATATAATCAAAGAGCGAAAGGTCACCTAAATCTGATTGAACGTAAAATTCTCTTGCAGGATCAGTAAATACAATGGATGGCACATTCAATCCTTTGGCAGTAAAATGTTTGGTGAATTCGAGAAATGCATTGTTTTCAGAAATGTTACCAGGATTATGAGTAAGCACATAAGACGCTTCCTTGTGCTTGAATCGAAAATACTGTCGGTTACTGCCTGCTTGTCTTAAGGTTTCAAGCGCTATTGTATGACCGGGTTGCCAGCTATTTAATGAAGTCAAAATGTGTTTAAATGCCTGTTGCATAGTCTACAAAGTTATCTTTTATTCTGCAAGGAAAAAAGACTACCCCTATCTTTGCAGGATGTTGAAAAAGCAGATGGATGAATTAGAGCGGCTGTCTACTGAAGAGTTTCATCGTTCAGCTAAATCTCCTTTGGTGGTGGTGCTGGAGAATGTAAGAAGTATGCACAATGTTGGCAGTGTATTTAGAACCTGTGATGCTTTTTTAGTAGAAAAGATTTATTTGTGTGGCTTTACCCCAACACCCCCACATCGGGAAATACAAAAGACAGCCTTGGGAGCAACCGAAACAGTGAGTTGGGAATCCGTTAATGAAACGCATCAATTAATTAAAGAGTTAAAAGAACAAGGTTACCTGGTCTATGCCGTTGAGCAAATTCACTCAAGCATTTCATTGGAACTGTTTTTCCCAGAGAAAGATAAAAAAATAGCGCTTGTATTTGGAAATGAAGCAGATGGAGTAAGCGAAGAAACCATTCAGCATTGCAATGGCGCAATTGAGATTCCTCAATTTGGCAGTAAACATTCGTTCAACATCAGTGTTTCAGCAGGAATAGTTTTATGGGATGTAATGAGTAAAATAAAACGTGGATGAAAAAAATTAACAACTACCTATCGCTGATCAAATTCTCCCATACTGTTTTTGCATTGCCCTTTGCACTATTGGGATTTTTTATGGGTGTTTTTCACTTAGACGATAGTAATGAAGGTGGGTGGGTGGTTATAAAAG
>JBFYPP010000166.1:0-4850 GCA_041303255.1 Chitinophagia bacterium
ACAATCAACTGATCCTGGCCCCTGTTCATCCATTGTACCAAGGCGGTGTTGCCATCTGGAGTCCAGTACGGCATACCAAAATACTGGTCTTCGTTCTCGTTAAAATCTGCCCACACGGTCTTATCAGGTTCAGGTGAAGTAAACCCAATACGTACCGTGGGATTGTTGTCTCCTGCTTTTGGATAACGTGTATTTTCAGAATAGCCATGCTGACCCGATTCGCTGTAGATGGGGAAGAGAGGCACTTTGGTATCGTCCATGCGCATGTATACCAGTTGCTTGCTGTTGGGGCTCCACCAAAAAGATTTGTACCTGCTAGGTCTGCCGAGGATTTCTTCAAAATAAACCCAGCTGGCATATCCATTCAAAATGAGGTCGGTGCCATCATGGGTTAGTCGGTATTCTTTACCACTGCCAACTTCTACACTGTAGAGGTCGTTTTTTCTTGTGAATGCTACCCATGCGTTATCTGGCGATAGCGTTGGGTTGATTTCAGCATCAGGTGTTGAGGTGAGTTTTCTACTCGCTCTTCCAGGGAAATTTAAGTACACATCTCCTTCCCTTACAGAAACAGAATAAGCATCTGGAGTTTCTTTTTTCAAAAGTTCGGTAGATGCGGGTGTTTGTTTTCCAGTTTTGCAGTCCACTAAAAATGGTTTGAATGCAGAATCTGGATGTGCTTTCTTATTGATTAAAAAGGATTCATCATTTATCCAACCCAATACTTGTGGAAGTGGTACAACAACATTTGTTTTTCCGTTGCGTAACATTTGTTGTTCTGTCAATTGTTTCATCTGTGCGCTATTACTATTGCAAAACATGATGCACAAAGCAAGAAAAATAGTCCTCTTCATTGTCAATTTATTTATTGAACCAAATAAAAATTAGTCTCTGTAATTCAAGGCTGGTTTTCTAGTACCCAACAAGGCTTCGTATTTATAATCTCCTTTTGTTTTCAGAAACTCGTCTTTTGATTTTTGAATAAGTGCAGGGTCCGTAAACAGGTCAATTGCAGTAAGTGCCATCGTCTTGGCAGCCACCATCATTCCTTTTGCACCAATTTCAGTACCACCACAAGCAACAGCTTGCCAGCTGTGTGCTGCTGTACCAGGTACCCAGCTTGCAGCACGGAGTCCAACAGTTGGCACAGCATAACTTACATCTCCAACATCAGTGGATCCGCCACCTGCATCTGATTCTATTTTTAAAGGTGCAATACTATCGGACTGTGAAATAGCAGGTGCTTTGTAAGTAAAACTCGATTGAATTTTTTGTGCAAATAGTTTTTCTTCCTCTGTATATTTTACTCCACCTACTTTTTCTAAATTCTTTTGCATGGCTTCGCCCAATGTTCTATTCAACAGTAGATCATGTGTGCCACCAATGATTTCATAATCCATTCGGGTTTCAGTTCCCATAGCAGCAGCTTTTGCAGCGGTTGTTACCCGTTCAAAAATTTGTTTTACCTGATCGCGTTTAGGGTGACGAACATAGTAGTAGACTTCAGCGAAATCAGGGACAACATTCGGTGCTTTACCGCCGTTGGTAATTACATAATGAATTCTGGTTTCTTGTGGGATGTGTTCGCGCATAAGATTGACCATATAATTCATGGATTCAACCGCATCAAGGGAAGAGCGACCACGTTCTGGTGCAGCTGCAGCATGCGCAGAGGTACCATAAAACCTAAATTTGGCAGAACTGTTGGCCAATGCGCTGGTCATGGTCACCCCATTATCAGCACCAGGATGCCAGTGAATGGCCACATCTACATCGTTGAAAAGTCCGGCTCTCACCATATATACTTTTCCGGATCCGCCTTCTTCTGCGGGGCATCCAAAAACCTTGATGGTTCCTTTTAGTTTTTTCTCTTCAATGAGTTTTTTGATAGCGATACCTGCGGCAACAGATGCTGCACCAAACAAATGATGACCACATGCATGTCCGCCTGCTTTTCCTTCTATTGTTTTTTTCTCTGGTACCGCTTGCTGTGCAAGTCCGGGTAATGCATCAAATTCAGCAAGTATTCCAATTACCGGTTGTCCACTTCCATAAGTCGCCACAAATGCGGTAGGTATATCGGCTACTCCTGCTTCCACAGTGAATCCTTCTTTTTTAAGTGTTTCCTGTAGCAGTGCAGTGCTTTTCACTTCTTTGTATCCCAATTCAGCATGGTCCCATATCTGCATCGCAATTTGCTTATATTGGTTGTATCCACCATCCAGCATGTGCATGCTTTCTGTTTTGAGGAGTTCATTGGTGGGGACGATTGTTTTCTTTTTTTGTGCTTGGGTTGCTGAAACCAATACCAGTAATGATGCTAAAATAATTGTCCGCATGTTATTTACTATTTAATAATCAATTTACAAGTTACAAGTGATTTTCCATTTTCTATTTGTCCAATTTGCCCCTAGGATTTGCAATGTATTTCATATATTTATAAATGCTAGTTTTCCTCCTTTAAAAATTCCAAACCTCTTTCCCATGCATTTATTTCTTAGACCCATTCTCAAAAGCAAATTGTTTTTTTCGGCACTACTGATTTTTGCTGGTACAGGTATTTTATCCGCCCAATCCTCCAATGATGCAGGTATAGGAAGGGTTGCAGCTTTTAAACAACACCAGACATTGAACGCTGCATCGCCTTATAAAAAAATGCAATGGAGAAATGTTGGTCCGGATTTGATCAGTGGCCGTGTTACCGAAGTGGCTGGTTTGCCGGGAAACAAGAACGTTATTTTTGCTTCATTTGCAACTGGTGGATTTTGGAAAACTGTAGATGCAGGTGAAACCTGGATGCCGCTTACCGATCAATTGGGAACCTTATCGATAGGGGCTTTTGCACTTGCGCCTTCTAATCCGGATATCATTTATTTAGGGACAGGCGAAGCCAATATTTTCAGGGCCTCACTTCCTGGTATGGGGGCATATAAATCAATAGATGGTGGAAAGACTTGGAAATCAATTGGACTAACCAATACAGGTACGATAGCCAGAATTGTAGTGCATCCTTCTAATCCTAATGTTGCGTATGTTGCTGCAGGCGGTAACGAATGGAGCTATAATAATGACAGAGGATTATACAAAACAACTGATGGTGGTGCAACATGGAAAAAGATGTTGGGTAATGATGTTAAAACTGGTGCGATTGATATCGTAATGGATCCTACCAATCCTGAATTGTTGATTGTGTCAACCTGGAACCGCATCAGGAGAAGATGGAGTGATCCAGTGCCTGAGGATGGTGATTATATTTATAAAACCAACGATGGTGGTGCCAACTGGAAAAAGCTCACGACTGGTTTGCCTGAAACAAAGTTTACAGGAAGAATTGGACTGACTTTCTCAAAAAGCAATCCGAATGTAGTGTATGCATATGTAGATAACCACACACCAAAACGCGAGCCCAAAGCAGGTGAATTGGATCCTTACGGAAGACCTATTCAGGTAATTCCATATGGAGTGCAGGTGTATAGAAGTGACGACAAGGGTGAAAGCTGGAAAAAAGTGAGTACCGAAGATGAGAAATTGGAAAGATTTGCCGGGACTTACGGATGGGTATTTGGTCAGATTAGGGTAGATCCAAATGATGAGAATGTGGTGTACATCATGGGTGTGCCATTGGCAAAATCGTCTGACGGCGGAAAAACATTTCAGGTGATGCGTGGCACAGATAAAGACAGTGAACAAATGCATGGTGATAACCATGCACTTTGGATTGATCCTACCAACAGCAATTACATCATCAATGGAAATGATGGAGGTGTGATTCTTTCTTACAATGGTGGCGCCAAGTGGAAGAATTTTTTCAGAAAGATTCCTACTACGCAGTTTTATAATATCACGTACGACATGAAGCAGCCATACAATGTAGTCGGTTCGGTGCAAGACGAAGGAAGCTATATGGGCAGTATTAAAAATACCTTTGGTAAAAAGCCTGAAGGGATAATGGAATGGGATGATGCACCAGGTGGTGAGGGTACAATTATTGCGATGGATCCCAAGGATCCGGATATCATGTATGCAAGTTCTTTTTATGGTAGGTTGATGAAAAGTGATTTGAGAATGCCTAAAGTAGGGTGGGGACAAAAGCCTCATCCAGATTCAATCAGGACAAAAGATATTTTTCCAACAAAAACAGCTGATGAAGAGGTTCATCGTGGCGAATGGTTGGCTTATACCATGTTGTCTCCGCACGACAACAAAACGGTTTATCACGGTTTCCAATATTTATTTGAGTCAAAAGATGGTGGAAATTCTTGGAAGAGAATCAGTGGGGATCTTACCTACAACAACAAAGAGCGCATGGGTAGGACACCTTATGCTATTAATCACCAAGCCATTACTGCAATAGATGAGTCTCCTCTAAAAAAAGGATTGCTCTATGTTGGTACCGATGATGGTCGCGTTTGGATGCGTTTGGCCGAAGGTGGTGAATTTAAATTGATCATGAAAGGCATACCACAAAACGCACATGTCTCTCGTTTGGTGGCATCCATTCAAAAAGAGGGTAGGGTGTATTTGACTTTGAGTAACAGAAGAGAAGACGATGACAAGCCTTATGTATTTGTATCAGATGATATGGGAAATACATGGAGAAGTATAGCAGCAAATTTGCCTGCTTCGCCAGTGAATGTGGTTAGGGAAGATGATAAAAATGCAAACGTATTGTATTGCGGAACAGACATGGGTATCTATGTTAGCACAGACGCGGGTAAATCATGGAAATCGCTTCAGGCCAATCTTCCGGCGACGGTTTCGGTGCAAGATTTATTTATTCATCCGAGAGACAGGAACCTGGTAATAGCAACTTATGGAAGGGGTGTCTATGCCATCGATGACATCAGTAC
>JBFYPP010000167.1:0-4822 GCA_041303255.1 Chitinophagia bacterium
CCTTTGAACTCCGTTATGGCAGGATTGGCAACCAGAACACTATGAAATGTTCCAGGTGTTTTTGGTATATATGGTGCATTGGAGGGCCTTTCAAATTTTATTTTTTCAACACCTCTATCTTTTGAAACAGGTATTTGTGCAAAGACAGCTTGTATAGTACCCATCCCTATAATCAGATAAAACTGCAGCAGAATTATTTTATGGAATCTCTTTTTCATATGCTATCTATTTTTATTTAGTTTTTTCAAAAAAAGAAATTACAATGTATAGGGTATATTTTGTTAGGCTAATTATTGTGTTGGGTATTTGTATCGTCGCTGTACATGAAAATCACATTCAATCCTTTGCAGGTCGTTTTTCTAATTGTGGATCTTATTTTTTCTCACCCAGCAACCAGCTTGGTTTTCTTTCCATCGTTTTGAGTCCGTATGTCTCTATGCATTTGCGAATAAGGTCAATCCCTTCCTCAATACTATCCGTAACCAGAAATAATTTCAGGTCTTCATCTGATATGGTTTTGGTCAGCCTCATTTTTTCGATGTGCTCAATCATTTCTTTGTGGTAGTCTTTGCAGAAAATAATGACTGGAAAATCTTTGATTTTGCCAGTCTGGATGAGGGTCATGGCCTCAAAAAGTTCATCCAATGTGCCAAAGCCGCCGGGCATGATTACAAATGCGTAGGAATATTTGATGAGTAGGGTTTTGCGGACAAAAAAATACCGCATGTTTACCCATTTGTCTAAATACGGATTTGGCTCCTGCTCCATAGGCAACACGATGTTGCAGCCTACAGATCTTCCACCAACTTCTTTTGCACCTCTGTTGGCCGCTTCCATGATTCCTGGTCCACCTCCTGTGAGTACCGTAAAACCCAGTTTAGCCACCTCGGCAGCAAATCTTCTGGTGAGGTCGTAATAGGGACTATCCTCCTTGAACCGGGCAGAGCCAAAAATGGTAACGCAGGGTCCTGAAAAATGTAAAGCACGGAACCCTTTGATAAATTCAATACAGACCTTGATCACGAACTTGAAGTCGGACCACCTTGAACGCGGACCATCTAAAAAATTCAATTCTTGTTGCGTCATATTGTAAGTATAAAAATGCCCCACAAATGCGGGGCAGTATTTTCAGGTAATGGTTCTTTTTTCACTTTTTCATAAAAATTGGATACCTGATGACTTTGGATAGGGTTGGATTTTTTGGTTTTTTGGTTTTTGGATTTACGGGCTTTTGGATAGGATGATTCGGATTTTCGTTTTCAGTACCATGGAAATGGCTGTCATCAACACCATGAAACTACTAAATCCTCTTTAATAACCCTAAACATATTTTGCTAAAGTTTTATTAATTAAGTGTTTATACTGAGTTAAGCACGATTTTGATTACTAAATAAATTAGCATATTATTGCTAATTAAATTAGTATTTATGGATGGGGAACTTTATTACCAAGCAGCCTACAACGGCTCAAAAAGCTTTAACCAACAAGAAGTGAAAACAGCCAATGCCACTGGGTTTGGTGCAGCTTCAGATGATTATGCCGAAAGGGGCATCGACCTCAATGAACAACTGATTCGAAACAAGCCGGCCACCTTCTTCATGCGGGTATGCGGAGAAGCCATGGTTGGGGCAGGTATTTTTGATGGCGATACGGTGATTGTTGATCGAAGCATCAAACCGATGAGTGGAAAGATTGTAATTGCGGTACTCAACGGCGATATGTTGATTCGAAGACTCGATAAAGGGTTCAATAAAATTCGGTTGCTGCCCGAAACCAATAGACTTTCACCTATAGATGTGGATCCTCTTTCAGAATTTTCTATCTGGGGTGTGGTTACGTATGTGATTCATCAGGTATAGCAGTAGAACCGAATTCATTTTTCATCACTACAACGTACACGATGTTTGCCATTGTTGATTGTAACAGTTTTTATTGTTCTTGCGAACGCTTGTTCAGACCTGATCTTCACAACAAGCCTGTTGTGGTATTGAGTAACAACGATGGTTGTATCGTTTCCCGCAGCGATGAAGCCAAGCGTGCAGGTATTGATATGGGCGCGCCTTTGTTTGAAAGCCGACAATTAATCAAAGAAAAGCAGGTGGCGGTTTTCTCTTCCAATTATCACCTCTATGGCAATATAAGTATGCGTGTGATGGACACCCTTCGGGTATTGGCTGATGATGAAATTCATCGCTGCGTGGAAGTCTATTCTGTAGACGAAGCATTTATCAATGTAGATCATTTGCCAGTAAGCCACCTACAGCCTTTTGCAGAAAAGTTAAGGGATGTGGTGGTGGCATGGACGGGCATTCCAGTTTCGGTAGGTATCGCACCCTCCAAGGTGTTGAGTAAGGTGGCAAACCGCATTGCTAAAAAGGACAAGCAAAAAACGCAGTGTGTAATGGTATTGGACAACGATGAAAAAGTGCAACAGGCATTAATGGCTACTGATGTAGCAGACCTTTGGGGCATTGGCAGGCGTTATGCACGCAAACTCAAAGACCTCTATGGTATCAATACCGCATGGCAACTTAAACACATGCCCATTGAATGGGCCAGGAAAAATTTAGGTGGAATTGTAGGCGTGCGGATGATCAAAGAACTCAATGGAGAGTCGTGTATTTTGTTGAAAAATCCGTTGGAAAAGAAAAAAATGATTGCTACCACAAGGATGTTTGGTAAACCCGTTTTTACCTTGCAAGAAATAAAAGAAGCAGTGGCTACGTATACAGCACGTGCTGCAGAGAAACTAAGAAGACAAAACAGCGCTGCAACTACGTTGGACGTATTTGTAGTTTACAATGGGATAGAAGGGCAACCCTATGTGTATGAGCCCAAACACCTGTACAATCATTTTTTACTGTTGAAGCCTACTTCCGATACCGCGCAGCTCATCAAAACGGCTTTGCCTTTGGTAGAGTCCTTGTATAGAAAAGGCGCTAAGTACCTGAAGGCGGGGGTTGTGCTCGGGGGCTTGGTGCCTGATGATGCCCTACAAGGGAATCTTTTTGCAACTTCGAACGTACACCAAAACCGCGCTTTGATGCAGGCACTAGACAATATCAATTTTAGTATGCGGGATGATATGGTGAAGTTTGCTGCATCTGGGTTGTCTAGAAATTGGAAAATGCGACAAGAAATGAGGAGCAAAAGGTTTACCACCAGGTGGGATGAACTTTACTTGATTAAAGACAAATAAGGCACGACTTTCTGCCTTGATAGCTTGGTGCTAATTGTATAACTTTGGCACCTAAATAAAATTGTATGTCAAAAGGACCTGTTTCTCAATTCATTCAACACCATTACCGTCACTTCAATGCTGCTGCGCTTGTGGATGCGGCAAAAGGATATGAACAGCATTTGCTTGAAGGAGGTAAAATGATGGTGACGCTCGCAGGTGCCATGAGTACTGCAGAATTGGGCGTTTCACTTGCTGAAATGATCAGACAGGGTAAGGTAGATATTATCTCATGCACAGGTGCAAATCTGGAAGAAGACATCATGAATCTGGTTGCGCATTCACACTATAAGCGTGTTCCCAACTACCGAGATCTTACACCACAGCAAGAATGGGAATTGCTGGAGCAAGGATTGAACAGGGTAACCGATACCTGTATCCCGGAAGAAGAAGCGTTCAGGAGAATTCAACACCATATTGTAAAACTTTGGAAGGATGCTGATGCGCAGGGCGAAAGGTATTTTCCACATGAGTTCATGTACAAGCTTTTGAAAAGCGAAGTGATGAAGGCAGACTATGAAATTGATACCAAAGACAGCTGGATGATTGCAGCCATGGAGCGCAACCTTCCTATAGTTGTTGGTGGTTGGGAAGACAGCACAATGGGCAACATCTTTGCTTCTTATATCATTAAAAATGAAATGAAAGCCACCACCATGAAAAGTGGTATTGAATACATGGTTTGGTTGTCTGATTGGTATCGCCAAAACAGTGGCGGTAAAGGAGTTGGCTTCTTCCAAATTGGCGGTGGTATTGCAGGTGATTTTCCTATATGTGTTGTTCCAATGATGTACCAAGATTTAGAATGGCATGACGTTCCTTTCTGGAGTTATTTCTGCCAAATCAGTGATTCAACTACTTCATATGGTTCTTATTCTGGTGCAGTACCCAACGAGAAAATTACCTGGGGGAAATTAGATATACATACACCTAAATACATTGTAGAAAGTGATGCTACCATTGTAGTGCCCTTGATTTTTGCATATATATTGGGTTGGTAATGGAAGAGGAAAAAAAACAGTCGGTGCTTACTTTTTATTGCGACCGTCTTCAGCAAAACGGATGGGAGGAAATTGTGCTTCGTGATGAAGCCACAGGCTGCAAGGCAACCATCATTCCCGCTGCTGGTGCTATCTTGAATAAATTAGAGGTGGTGCACAAAGGGAAAGTATACAATATTATTGAAGGTTTCAAAGACGCTGAAGATTGGAAAGCCAATGTTACCAATGGATTTAAAGGGGCTAAGCTTTCTCCTTATGTATGTAGACTAAACAATTCTACTTATCAGTGGGAAGGTCAACAATACAAGTCCGATAAGTTTATTTTAAACGGACATGCAATACATGGTCTATTGTATGACGTGCCACACGAAATTCAAATTGCTGAGGCCTCTGCATTCATGTGCGAATGCAAACTGCTTTACAGATACAAAGGAGATCATCCAGGATATCCATTCGCTTTTGACATGAATGTGCGGTATCGGTTGGAAGAAGCAAACCGACTGACCATCATCACTACAGTCCATAACCGAAGTGGAAAGACCATCCCTGTTTCAGATGGATGGCATCCTTATTTTCAATTGGG
>JBFYPP010000168.1:0-4792 GCA_041303255.1 Chitinophagia bacterium
ATATGGCATTGTTGCAAAACATATTATACAAGGTTAGTATTAAAGCACTGGTTGGTAAGACCAATGTGGAGGTTTCTACTATTGCTATCGACTCACGAAAAGTAGAGGCGGGTACTTGCTTTATTGCAATACATGGGGGCGCCCAAGATGGGCATCATTTTATAAGTGCAGCAATTGCTAAAGGTGCGGTTGCAATAGTTTGTGCGGTCATGCCTACGCAAATTCATCCTGACGTTGTATATGTGCAAGTCGATGATACTAGAGCGGCTGCAGGAACGATGGCCCATGCTTTCTATGGAGAGCCCAGTAAGCAACTGAAGCTGGTAGGCGTTACAGGCACCAATGGAAAAACAACTGTAGCTACACTCTTATATAAGCTATTTACAGCAATGGATGTGCAAGCTGGGTTAATATCCACAGTCTGCAATATCATCAATGGGGAACTGATTCCATCAACACATACAACTCCAGACGTGATCAGTTTAAATCACTTGTTAAGGCGGATGGTGGATGCTGGTTGCACCCATGTTTTTATGGAAGTGAGTAGCCACGCGATTCATCAACAGCGGGTAAATGGACTCCAATTCGCCGGTGGGGTATTTACCAACATAACACATGATCACCTAGATTACCATAAAACTTTTGATGAGTACATCAAGGTAAAAAAATCTTTTTTTGATGGTTTGTCGGATGCTACTTTTTCTATTTCAAATATGGATGATAGAAACGGGGCAATCATGTTGCAGAATACAAAGGGAGATAAATTCTACTACAGTTTAAAATCAATTGCAGATTTCAAAGGCAAGATTGTAGAAAATGCAATTACAGGATTACAAATGATTATCAATGACCTCGAGGTGCATTTCAGGCTTATTGGGGAATTCAATGCATATAATTTATTGGCTGTTTACGCAACTGCTATTTGTTTGGGGGAAGATAAACAAGACGTGTTGCTGAATCTAAGTAACCTTACCGGTGCTGAGGGAAGGTTTGATTATTTTTTGTCTGCAAATCAAGGAATTATTGGAATAGTAGATTACGCACATACCCCAGATGCATTATTGAATGTGCTTTCAACAATTAAAAAACTTCAAAAAGGCGGAGAACAGATAATTACTGTTGTTGGATGCGGTGGTGATCGTGATAAATCAAAACGAAAATTGATGGCCGCGGCAGCAGCAGAATTTAGCAACAAGGCCATTTTTACTTCAGACAATCCAAGAAGTGAAGAGCCGGCATCTATTCTGCAAGACATGCACGCAGGTCTTGATGCAGAGATGCAAAAAAAAGTGCTGACCATCATCGACAGAAAAGAGGCAATTCGAACCGCTGTGATGTTGGCCAATCCGGCTGATATTATTCTGGTTGCAGGAAAGGGACATGAAAAATACCAAGAAATTAAGGGTGAGCGATTTCCATTTGATGATAAAGAAGTTTTGGCATCAGTGATTAAAGAATTAAATAAATAACAAGCATGTTGTATCATTTATTTCAATGGCTACAAAATGAACAAATCCGTATACCGGGTAGTGGACTGTTTCAGTTCATCACGTTCAGGGCCATGCTTGCTGTGCTTTTGTCTTTGTTAATCACCCTGGTATTTGGAAAAAAGATTATCAACCTGTTGAGAAATCTTCAAGTTGGTGAAAGTGTTCGCGAGTTGGGGTTGCAAGGTGAAGAGCAGAAAAAAGGAACACCTACAATGGGTGGCTTCATCATCCTGCTCGGCATACTGATTCCAACGTTGTTGTTTGCCAATTTGGACAAAGTATACATTAAGCTGCTTTTGTTGAGCACTGTGTGGTTGGGATTGGTGGGATTTGTGGATGATTACCTCAAATTAAGGGCAAAGAGAATATCACAACAAAAAGGGGTTTCATATAAAAAAGGAAATGATGATGGATTGGCTGGTTGGTTTAAAGTTTTAGGTCAAGTTGGTTTAGGTGTAATTATTAGCATTACCCTCTTGTTTAACGACAATGTAAAGGTGATGCGTGAGTATAAAGGTGCAGTAAAGCCTGCCAATGCCAGTGAGGTCAAGTACCAAGGTGGAGTAAGGTATTTTGTGAAAGCCGACGAGCCAATCACAACCATACCATTTATTAAAGATCATGAGTTTAACTATGCAAAACTGCTGCCTGCTTCATTGAGAGAATACGGATGGATTGTCTATATGCTGGTGATTATTTTTATTGTTACCGCAGTTTCTAACGGTGCGAATATTACTGATGGGTTAGATGGATTAGCAACCGGTGTTTCGGCCATCATTGGAGTATGCTTGGCTTTGTTTGCGTATGCAAGTGGTAATTTGATCTTGGCAGATTACCTCAACATTATGTACATACCCAATCTTGGTGAGGTATCTATTTTCATAGCTGCCATGATTGGGGCTTGTATTGGTTTTCTATGGTACAATACTTATCCGGCACAAGTTTTTATGGGGGATACGGGTAGCCTTGCCTTAGGTGGAATCATTGCAGCACTGGCAATTATTGTTAGAAAAGAGTTGTTAATACCTATTTTCTGTGCAGTGTTTTTAATTGAAAATTTAAGCGTGATGATACAAGTAGGGTATTTCAAGTATACCAAGAAAAAATATGGTGAAGGGCGTCGTGTTTTTTTAATGAGTCCACTTCACCATCATTACCAAAAAAAAGGATACCACGAAAGTAAAATTGCAATACGTTTTTGGATTGTGACCATACTCTTTGTTGTGTTTGCCATAATGTCATTAAAAATTCGATAAGAAGTAGAATAAAGTAAACATGTTGAAAAAAAGGATAGTCATCTTAGGTGGAGGAGAAAGTGGAGTAGGAGCTGCTCTGTTGTGCAAGCAGCAAGGATATGATGTATTCCTTAGTGACGGTGGAAAAATCAAAGACCACTACAAAGATGAGTTGGAATCAAACAATATCGAATTTGAGTCAGGTGGACATACCGCTGAAAAGATTTTATCTGCTACTGAAGTAATGAAGAGTCCGGGTATTCCATCATCAAATCCTATCATAAAAGAAATTCTTGCTCACCATATTCCAGTTATCAGTGAAATGGAATTGGCCTATAGATACAAAGGGAATAGCAGAATTATTGGTATAACAGGAAGTAATGGTAAAACAACTACCTCCTCCATGATTTATCAAATCTGTAAGACTGGTGGGTTAAACTGTGCATTGGTGGGTAATATTGGAAATTCTATTGCACGTCAAATTACTACTGATCCCAAACCATTGTATGTAGTAGAAATCAGCAGTTTTCAATTGGACGATATTATTTCATTTAGGCCTGATGTTGCTGTACTTACTAATATCACAGAGGATCACCTCGACCGATACGAATATGATTTTGAAAAATACATTGCTGCAAAATTCAATATAGTAAAGAACCAAACTGAGCATGATTTCTTCATTTACAACGCAGATGACCCTGTTACAGTAAAGTACTTAGACCAATATCCATTTAATTCAAAACCATTACCCATTAGTATGCAGAGAGAAATGCCAAAAGGCGCTTACATCAAGGATGATCATCTGCATGTGAAGCAGGCTGATCCATTAACCATGAGCATATTTGATTTTGCTTTAAAGGGCAAGCACAACCAATACAATACTATGGCAGCGGCAGTTGCGTCATCTGTGGTTGGAATCCGAAAAGAAAAAATTCGGGATGCAGTTGCCTCTTTTGAAAGTCTGGAGCACAGGATGGAAAAGGTTGCCACTATTCGTGGCGTAGAATTTATTAATGATTCTAAAGCGACCAATGTGAATAGCGCTTGGTTCGCATTAGAGAGTATGGAGAAACCAGTCGTACTTATTTTAGGTGGTGTAGATAAGGGAAATGATTATGAATTAATCAAGGATATGGTGGCGGAAAAAGTAAAAGCAATTGTATGTATGGGTTTAGATAATTCCAAAATTCATGAAGCATTTTCTGAGGTAGTAGAAAAGATTGTGGATGCAAGAACTGCAGATGAAGCCGTGAAGAAGGCTTATGCACTTTCTATCAAAGGTGATCTTGTCTTGCTGAGTCCGGCTTGTGCAAGCTTTGATCTTTTTAAAAATTACGAAGACAGGGGCGAACAGTTTAAAAAAGCAGTAAAAGAACTTTAATACAATGCAGGGAGAAGGCATCGATATAAAAAAATACTCGCTGGGGAATATTACCAGTCGCACCAAAGGTGACAAAGTTATCTGGGCGATTGTTGTATTACTTACGATGATGAGTTTGCTTGCAGTGTATAGCAGCACGGGAACGCTTGCTTACAAGCTTTCTCGCAGCACGGAATCTTATCTATTCAAGCAGGTTGTATTCATCGCAATAGGCGTAGCCATTATTTATTTTGCACACCTGCTTAACTATACCATATATTCAAGGCTAGCGTTAGTTCTTTTTGTTCTTTCTGTTCCCTTATTGATTTATACTTTATTCTTTGGAACCAATTTAAATGATGCTAACCGTTGGATTAAACTTCCCATCATCAACCTTACATTTCAAACTTCTGATCTTGCCAAGCTAGCATTGTTTATGTATTTAAGCAGGCAATTAAGTAAGCGGCAAGAGACGATCAAGCAATTCAAATCTGGATTTTTACCAGTTATTGCCCCCGTGTTTATCATCTGTGCTTTGATCGCACCAGCAAACCTTTCTACTGCTTTATTAACAGGTGCAACTAGTCTTATTTTACTCTTTATTGGGAGAGCCAGCATCAAGCATATTGCTGGTGTAGTTTTAATTGCTGCTGTTCCTTTGTTAATGTTGATTGGTTTTGCTAAAATGTATTACAACGAAGCGGAAG
>JBFYPP010000169.1:0-4780 GCA_041303255.1 Chitinophagia bacterium
AATTTAAATGGAAACAACCCTGTTACACCTATAATGGTAAAAATGTAATCATTTTAGCCGCATTAAAAGATCATGTTATCATCAGCTTCTTTAAAGGAGCATTGCTGACCAACGAAAATGAAATCTTGCAAAAAGCGGGGGAGAACTCACAAGCAGCAAGAATTATTAGACTTTACACTTTGGAAGAAGCAAAATCTCATTTGACTTTTATAAAAGCATCGATCAAAGCTGCTATTGAAATTGAAAAGAAAGGAGTCAAGGTAGAAAAAGACGAGAGTGCTGAAATTGAAATTCCAGTTGAATTGCAAGTGATTTTTAAAAAAGATGCTGACTATAAAAACGCATACTTTAAACTCACGCCAGGTAGGCAAAGGGCTTATTTGATTTTTTTCACAGGAGCCAAGCAATCAGAGACTAAATTTAGTCGAATTGAAAAATACAGAAATCGTATACTGGATGGATACGGTTTCAACGATTGTGTTTGTGGATTATCCAAACGAATGCCCAATTGTGATGGGTCGCATAAATTTTTAAAGTAAGCTTTCTCAATTTAGGAATGCGGCTTCGCCATAGGCTTTTTTGTTCTCCAAACTCGCAGAAGCAAGCTTCGCTCGTTCGGAAAACAAAAAACCCACGAAAATTCGTGGGTTTTGATCTTGTCTGGCGGAGAGAGAGGGATTCGAACCCCCGGACCTGTGACAGTCAACGGTTTTCAAGACCGCCGCATTCGACCGCTCTGCCATCTCTCCGACGCGAAAGTAAAACATCGGATTCGATTAAAGAAAAAATCATTAAAAAAAGTAGAAACTCTTCTAAAATAGGTTTGATTAACTTTGCTTTTCATGAAGGATCTGAGAAGTCTAAACCAATATTTCTGGAAATACCGCAGTCGACTGGTTCTGGGCATCCTTTTCATTATTACCTCCAACTACTTTGGTATACTATCCCCCCAAATGACCGGTTTTGTAGTGGATGAAGTATATCAAAAAATCAATCCTAACCAGGTCAATCAAGAACGAATCTTCTTTGACCCTATGGTCAATGCTTTTGTTGGGTATTTAAAATCTGCTGATATTTCTTTTTCGCAGCTCGTTTTGTTTTGCGGACTCATCCTGTTGGGTTTTGCTCTTTTGAGAGGCTTTTTCATGTTTCTGATGCGGCAAACCATCATTGTAATGAGCCGACATATTGAGTATGATCAAAAAAATGATGTGTATGACCATTACCAAAAACTGGATAGCCATTTTTATAAAGTACACAGCACAGGTGATTTGATGAGCAGAATGTCTGAAGATGTCTCTCGTGTTAGAATGTATACTGGACCAGCATTGATGTATTTAGTCAACCTGACTGTCATGATTGCGCTCAGCCTTTTTTATATGTTCAAAAAAGATGCAGTCCTTTCTGCCTATGTGCTTATGCCTCTTCCGCTCTTGGCTGTAGCAATGTATTTTGTAAATACCTTAATCAATAAAAAAAGTGAAAAAATACAAGCGCAACTCAGCGATTTAACCACATTGGCCCAAGAGTCTTATTCTGGAATTCGGGTAATTAAATCCTATGCACAGGAAAAAGCCAATTTAAATTTTTTTGATAACCATGCTGAAGCCTATAGAAAAAGCGGATTGGCGCTTTCTACGATGGAAGCGGTTTATTTTCCTGCTATTGGCCTGTTAATTGGTTTGAGTACTTTAATTACCATCTATATTGGCAGCGTATATCAGCTTGAACATAAAATTAGTGCCGGGACCATTGCAGAATTTGTGATTTATATCAATATGCTCACCTTTCCCGTTTCGGCAATTGGCTGGGTAGCTTCCAACATCCAAAGAGCAGCGGCTTCCCAAAAACGGTTGAATGAATTCTTGCACACCAAACCTTCGTTGATCGTCAGTCCCAAACCAATACCATGTGATGGCATTGATCAATTGAAATTCGACAAGGTCAATTTTACATACCCGCACACAGGTATACATGCCGTTCGTGATTTTTCACTTGATGTCAAAAGGGGAGAAAAAATAGCCATTCTTGGAAAAACAGGCTGTGGTAAATCTACAATTGCGCAACTCTGTTTGCGCATGTTTGATCCCACAGCAGGAAATGTAACCATCAATGAAATTGATTTAATGGATATGGAACTGGAAAGTCTTCGATCGCAAATCAGCTATGTGCCACAGGATGTTTTTTTGTTTAGTGATACCATCCAGCACAACATTAACTTTGGCTCGGCTGATAATTCCCTCGAAAAAGCGAGAATTGCAGCTGAAAAAGCAGTAATTCTCGCTGAGATTGAGTCTCTTCCACAAGGTTTTGAAACTTGGATAGGCGAGCGTGGTGTAACGTTATCAGGCGGGCAAAAACAGCGCATATCCATTGCCAGGGCTTTGTCTAAAGAAAATGAACTCTTGATCTTTGATGATTGTTTGAGCGCAGTAGACGCCAAAACAGAACATAAAATTGCGGATAACCTCAATGCCTATCTCCAAAATAAAACGGCCATAGTGATTACGCATCGGGTGTTTCCTAGCTTTAATTTTGATCAGATTTTGATGATGGAAGATGGCAGAATCATAGAAAAAGGCACCCATGAATCTCTAATGAACGCAAATGGTCCTTATGCCGAACTTTTAAGGAACCAGCAAATAGAAGGGTAGTATGCCGGTTTTACTATAATTTTTAGGGCCTTAAAAATTGCCTTTAAAAAAAAGGGTGGAATTTTTGACAATTCCAAAACAATGCTATCTTTATAGAGAGACCAATAAAACAAATAACCAAAACTCTTAACTGTGGCGTACGACAACAACGAAAAAAGAATGGACAGCGTTTACAGCAAACGCATCAGGGCTGGAAAAAGAAGAACTTATTTCTTTGATGTGAGAACCACTAAAGGGAATGATTATTACTTAACCATTACTGAAAGCAGAAAAAGATTCAACGATGATGGTTATGATCGTCACAAAATATTCTTGTACAAAGAAGATTTCAATAAATTTATCAAAGCATTGGGCGAGGCTGTAGATCATGTTAAGACAGAGCTTATGCCTGATTTCGATTTCGATGCGTTCAACCATGAATATGATGAAGATGGGGAAGGTAATCCTCATGGCGGGTATGAAGCTCCAATGGCTTCATCAGTAGCTCCAACTTCATCTGCAGAAATCGAAACTCCTACTGAACCAACTATGCCAATTGCACCTGAGCCAATGTCTGGCGACAATGGCGCGGATGAGCCTGTAGATAAATGGTAATTAAACTCTTTAATGATATCAAAAGGGGCCCTTTTATAGTGCCCCTTTTTTATTGGTCTAAACAATTTTTTAGCAGTTGGCCCAATGTTTATACTGATTGATCAATCCATTTGTTGATTGATCATGACTGTTCACTTCTTCAGTCGAAACAAGTTCTGGTAAGATTTTATTGGCCAATTGTTTACCCAATTCAACGCCCCATTGGTCGAAACTATAGATGTTCCAAATTACACCCTGAACAAAGATCTTGTGTTCGTAACCAGCAATCAATTTTCCCAATTCAAAAGGGTTGATTTGTTTAATTAGGAATGAGTTGGTGGGTCTGTTGCCTTCAAACACTTTAAAAGGGACTAATTTTTTTCGTTCATCCTCCGACAAGTTCATCAGTTCAGCTGATGCTTCTTGCTCGGTCTTGCCATTCATCAAGGCTTCTGTTTGGGCAAAGAAATTGGATAACAGTTTGCTGTGGTGATCGCCAATGGGATTATGGCTAACTGCTGTAGCAATAAAATCGCATGGAATCAATGGCGTTCCCTGGTGTATAAGTTGATAAAATGCATGCTGACCATTGGTTCCAGGTTCACCCCATATAACTGGTCCAGACGAATAGGTGAGTTTGTTGCCATTTCTGTTCACACGTTTCCCATTGCTTTCCATATTTCCTTGTTGGAAATACGCTGCAAATCGGTGGAGATATTGATCATAGGGGAGAATGGCCTCAGATTGAACACCAAAGAAATTGACATACCAAAGTCCAATTAAAGCCATTTTCACCGGAATATTCTCTTCCAGTGGCTTGTTCTTGAAATGGAGATCCATCTCATGTGCCCCTTTCAACAATTGTTCGAAATGTTCGTACCCAATAGTGAGGGCAATGGACAATCCAATCGCACTCCAAAGGCTATATCTTCCACCCACCCAATCCCAAAACTCGAACATATTGGCCTTGTCGATGCCAAAAGCAGTCACTGCTTTCTCATTGGTAGAAAGTGCCACAAAATGCTTGGCAACATGCGCTTCATCGCCAGATTTTTCTATAAACCAATTCCTGGCAGTATGGGCATTGGTCATGGTTTCTTGGGTGGTAAAGGTCTTAGATGCAACTAAAAATAAGGTTGAGTCAGCCTCTATAACTCTAAGACATTCAGCAATATGTGTGCCATCAACATTGGATACAAAATGGACTTGTATGCCATCCACCCAATAAGGCTTTAAAGCTTCAGTCACCATAACCGGACCTAAATCACTTCCTCCAATTCCAATATTGACGATGTGCTTAATTGGCTTTCCGGTATATCCTTTCCATTCTGCGGAATGCACTTTTTGGCAAATGGACTTCATTTGTGCCAATACCCTTTGAATATCAGGCATGATGTCTTTTCCATCGTTTTGGAAAGTTTGACCGGACATGTTCCTTAGGGCAGTATGCAGAACTGCTCGGTTTTCGGTTTGGTTTATTTTTTCACCGCCAAACATAGATTCAATTGCCTCAGGCAATCCACACTCCCTGGCCAAGTCCATCAGCAATTGAA
>JBFYPP010000170.1:0-4737 GCA_041303255.1 Chitinophagia bacterium
AACCACTGGTTCCCTCAGTGTACCAGGGAAACTCATTATAGGCATTCTTAAAAGTAGCAGCAGAGCCCGAATTCCAATCACCCTTACCCAGAATGATGACTGGATTTACAATGGCTGCTTCAAGTCCCTCTGCAACTCCGCGCCATACTTCCAATTCGCCCAGGTATTTGGTTTTTCCATAGACAGAAGGATTTGCACGCTCATCCCAAAGAGGCAACAGAACTCACATGAATCAGCTTGGTTATTCCTGCCACAAGACAAGCATTAACCACATTGGCTGTTCCATCAACATTTATTTTATATAAATCCTTAACGCGTCTTGGACTAAAAGATACTAAACCGGCACAATGGTATACCTTGTTGCATTCCTGCATGATCTCTTCTAAAAAAAGGACATCAAGAATATCTCCCTTTACCCAGGTTATCTTGTCTGACTCTTCTTGAGATAATTGAGTAGGAATTTTAGTTCTATAGATTGCAAGGATGGGCTCATTCCTTTTAAGCAATTCGCGGATGAGATACACACCCAATAAACCAGCAGCCCCTGTAATGAGTGTCTTCTTATTCATGATCATATTCCACTAAACTGTTCAAGAAACCTTACATCGTTTTCACTGAACAATCGGATATCAGTAATGCCGTATTTTAATAAGGCGGGTCTTTCAACACCCATTCCAAAAGCAAAACCCGTATATTTTTCAGGATCAATTCCGCAGTTTTTTAACACGTTGGGGTGCACCATTCCACATCCTAAAATTTCCAACCAACCTGTTCTTTTACAAACAGAGCAACCATCCCCCTTACAGAGCATGCAACTGATGTCCATCTCGGCACTGGGTTCAGTGAATGGGAAATAACTGGGCCTGAAACGCACTTTCACATCTTCCCCAAACATCTCTTTTACAAAAAAGTACAAGGTCTGTTTGAGATCGGCAAAAGAAACATGCTCATCAATATACAATCCTTCCACTTGGTGAAAAAAACAGTGTGAACGTGCGCTGATGGTTTCGTTTCTATATACCCTACCCGGACAAATAATTCTGATGGGAGGTTTTTGACGCTCCATCTCACGAATTTGCACATTACTGGTATGTGTCCTTAACAAGATTGCCGGATCTGTGGAGAGATAAAACGTATCCTGCATATCCCGCGCCGGATGGTTTTCATCCAAATTCAATGCAGTAAAGTTGTGCCAATCGTCTTCAATTTCCGGACCTTCTGCTACCGTGAAAGAAAGCCTTTGGAAAATTTCAACAATACTGTTCCTCATTAAAGTAACTGGATGTCTGCTTCCTACAGGCAATGGATTTCCTGGCAAGGTGATATCTATACTAGACTTATTTCCTCCGCCCAAAGCATCAACCCTCTCCTTTTCGTGGTTGTATTTTTCTTCCGCCAATACTTTGAAAGCGTTCATAATTTGACCAAATTCCTTTTTCTGATCTGGTGGAACATTCTTCATTTCCCCCATCATGGCTTTCACAATTCCTTTAACACCCAAGAACCGAATTCGAAATTGCTCGAGGCTATCTGCATCCGATGCAGCAAATCCATTGATTTCGCTGCTGTGTTGTTCAATTTGCTTTTGGATCTCTTCCATGATGCGAAGATAATGAATCATAAGATCTTTGGTAAGGGATGGTTGCTAACGAAAATTCAAAACCACACTCGAATTTATCATCAGTTTACAGTAGGTTTGCCTAAACTTTATACATGTCATTTTATAGCCTCACTGATTTTCTGGAACCCGTAGATCTTGCTGTGGTTTCAGGTGACGCTGAAATAAGAGAAGGTCAGATTGGCAAGACTGTACTCATCTACCAAGATGAAATGCCAGATCTTTCAGCGGTGGATGTAGTACTTGCCAGTTGTAATGATTTAAGGGGGGATGGAGACCTGTTGAAAGGTGGTGCAGGTACCGATAAAATAAGAAAGGAGTTTTATGCTTTGTACCAATGGCATAAGGAAATTAAAATTGCAGACATTGGCAATATTAAGTCAGGCGCTTCCATAACCGACACCTATGCTGCGGTAAAAGCGGTGGCTACTGAATGCCTGAACAACGGTAAGCGTTTTCTTTTGCTGGGTGGTTCGCACGACCTTACATTGGCGCTTTATGAAGTCTACCAAAGTCAAGGTAAAATTATTGAAGCTACTGGAGTAGATGCCTACATCGACTTATCAATCGACAATCCCATACGTTCCAGAAATTTTTTAATGGAAATGCTAACTGGTGATCCAAATTTCATCAAGCATTATAATCACATCGGTTTTCAAAGCTATTATGTTCATCCTACGATGTTGGAGACCATGGATCATCTGCGTTTCGACTGTTACAGGCTGGGCAAGGTGAAAGAAAATATTGAAGAGATGGAGCCCGCTTTCAGGAGCAGCGATTTGCTGAGTTTTGATTTGTCTGCTTTGGGTTCTCCAACTTTCTGGGAAGGAAGTAGTCCAAATGGCTTCAATGGAGAAGAGGCCTGCACACTCATGCGTTATGCAGGGATGAGCGATAAAATGAAAACCTTGGGCATCTTTGGTTACAACCACAAGAATGATGTCAATTCAAATATGGCAAAGCAAGTCTCTCAAATGCTTTGGTATTATATTGATGGTATCCATTTTGGGAAAACAGAAGCTTCTCTCAATGAAAAAGAAATGTTCATTGAATGTCATATTGCTTTTGGCGCTGTTGAAACCACATTTATCAAAAGCATGAAAACCGGCAGGTGGTGGATGCGAATGCCCGATAACAATTATGTGCCTTGCTCACAAAACGACTTCAACCAAGCAGGAAACAACGATATACCGGAACGTTGGCTAAGGCTACAAGAGAGGAGTTAAGCAACAAACCCCATGTTTAAAAACGCTACATATCTTTTGTTTTTGTTGTTATTGAATGCCTGCAGCATGCAACAAGCAATACAAAAACAAGCCAAACATCATTTGCTCAAAGACAAAGCCTTGGCCAATGCGCATATTGGTATAGCCATACATGATGCTGAAGCGAATAAATTTCTTTACCAATACCAAGCAGACAAGTTGTTTGTGCCCGCCAGCAATATAAAAATTGTGACTACCTATGCAGCCTTAAAACATTTACCGGAGCAATTACCTGCGGCTATACTTACTGATTTAGACACCGCCGTATTGATCACCCCAATGGGGGACCCCACTTTTCTTCATCCTGATTTTACTGTCCACCCCCTCTTTAATAAACTAAGGTCGATTCAAAAACCTTTGTACATCCGAAACGACCACTGGTTCAGTCCAGCTCTAGGATCTGGATGGAGTGTGGAGGATTACAACGAAGATTACCAAGCAGAACGCAATGCCTTTCCCATATACGGAAACTTGATTCAATGGTTTCAAGAGCGATCGGTAAAAGAAAATCCAACAAATCCACAAGACACGATCGACCTCTTTCTTTATTCAAATCCGGAAATCGATTGGCCTGTTAATTTTACTAAGCCAAGAACTTCATTTCTTGTAAAAAGAAATGAACATGAAAATTCTTTTTTACTTGCTGAAGGGAAAGAACAAACTGCAACACAATCTGTGCCATTTATTACCAATGGTTTAAAGACCGCACTACTGCTAATCAAAGACAGTCTTGGAAAAGAAATAAAAATTGCCGAACCCAATTTAATTAAACAGTCGATAGGCAGTTCGTCTGAAATTGTATATTCTCAATCAAGGGACACGCTTTTAAAAAAGATGATGTACCGCAGTGATAATTTTTATGCTGATCAGACTTTGGAAATGATTAGTCAGTTGCTCTTGAATAAAATGGATGAAGCGGCCATCATTCAAGTACTGCTTAATCAAGACCTCAAGCAGCTTGCAGTTAAGCCTAGATGGGTGGATGGAAGTGGACTCAGCAGGTATAATCAGTTTAGTGCAAGCGACATGATTCAGGTGCTCAACCAACTCAAAGCCGAGGAAACTTGGGAAAAAATTAAAGCCATTTTTCCTCAAGCAGGCGTTGGTACATTGCGTGCTATGGACAGAAAAGAGGGTGAATTTATTTATGCGAAAACAGGATCTATGGGCGGGATATACTGCCTAAGTGGCTATGTACTTTCTAAAAAAGGAAAATGGCTTAGCTTTTCCATCATGGTAAACAACCACAATTCGAGCAGCGGGATAATTAGAAAAAAAATAGAAGCGTTTTTGCAAACGCTCTAGTTAAATACCAAAAACGCCATTTAGGTACTCGTTTTTCACTTCCACATAAATGGGCTTACCATCAAAGTGAATTTTAGGCTGTATACATATTGATAAATGATCGAGCAATTCAATCATCTCCTTTTCCGTCATTTTCGTGCCTACCCTAATTGCATGTTTTCTAGCCAGTGTTTTGCTGATGCGCTCTTTGTATGATTGGTGAAGACGAGAAGATGCATCTTTTACGTCTTCCAAAATCATTTCAATAACAGACTGGTTGTTTTCAGACGGGTGATCAGCGGGACTACCCTGAACCAAAAATGCATGATTGCCAAAGGGTTCCAGCTGATATCCCAAATGTAAAAGATCCGGTAAGAGGGATTGGAGCAATTGGGCATCAGAGGGAGAAACTGTGATGGCCTGAGGAAAGAGTTCCTGTTGAACAGCCATTGCTTTCCCTTGCCAAACTGCATTAAATTTTTCAAAAAGTATTTGTTGATGCGCCAATTGCTGATTAAGAACAATTAGTCCATTTGTATTTTCATAAACCAAATAAGAAGCATGCACCTG
>JBFYPP010000171.1:0-4585 GCA_041303255.1 Chitinophagia bacterium
TGAAAGAAATAATTGATGAATTTGGCAGGTCTGAATGGCTTCATGGTAATGAGTTTAAACAAAGATACGCTTCAAAAAATGCATAAAAAGAGTAAAAAACGGCTATTAATAGCTGAAAAACAGTAAATAAAATGGGTTTATACCCAAAAAGGACCGTTTAACATTTAATCATAAATTAATATACAGAAACTTTTTTTACACTCAAAGTTTCCATAGTTTTGCGGCGCCAAAAGCAAATGGAAGCAAAAGAACGTATAATAAAAGAAGCAAGGGGCCTGTTTTTTAAGTTGGGCATCCGCTCGGTTACGATGGACGATATCGCAGCCCAGGTAGGCATGTCTAAAAAAACGCTCTACCAGCATTTTGCAGACAAAGACGAGTTGGTGGATAACCTGATTGAAGGAGAGGTTGGATTGATGCAAGACGAAACCATGTCTTGTATCAACAAATCAGCCGACGCCATAGAAGAAATTTTCATCGGCATGGAAATGGCAAACAAGCACTTTACCAAGATGAATCCTATGGTCTTGTTTGACCTGCACAAGTTCCATTTCAAATCCTTCCAAAAATTCATGGAACATAAAAACACTTTTTTAATACAGGTAATCACTGATAACCTTAAAAGAGGAATTGCGGAAACCTTGTACAGGACAGATACCAAGATCGACATTATGGCAAAATACCGATTGCAGATGTTGATGCTGCCTTTTGACATGGAAGCCTATCCGCCCATGCAATACAACCTGATGGATGTGAGCAATGCCATGATTGAAAATTTTTTATACGGATTATCTACCGAGAAAGGATACAAACTCATCGAACAATATAAAAAGGAAAGAAAGAGCAATGAACAATAAAAGAATACATATGAAAAGTTGGGGACTCCTGATGGTGGCATTTTTGTTGTTGGGTATCAACAAAAGTATTGCCCAAAAAAGCTATAAGTTAACAGCAAAACAAGCCGTAGATCTTGCATTGAAAAATGTAACTGATTTGAAAAACCTTGCTATTGACAGGGAACTTCAAATATCAAAGAACAAAGAATACATTGCACAAGCATTGCCGCAAGTGTCTGGTTCAGTCTCTACACAACATTTCTTCAGCATACCTGTAACCTTGTTACCGGACTTTATCTCTCCATCAGTTTACCAGGTGTTGGTAGACAATGGTGTTAGAAATGGTGCGGGTACACCTATCTCAAAACCAAATCAACCACCACAATTTTTTCCGGCGCAATTTGGAGTACCCTGGCAATCTTCCGCAGGATTTCAGTTTCAACAATTGCTATTTCAACCTGATTTGTTCGTTGCCATTGCAGCAAGAAAAGTAGCAGTTGAATTTACGGAAGCAAATATCCGTGTGATGGAAGATTCTGTAAAAAGCAATGTTTACCGCGCCTATTACAGTGTATTGATTGCTGAAAAAAGAAAACAATACCTTGAAACGAGTATCAAACGTTTGCAAAAATTAAAATCAGATCAGGAGAAACTCTACAAAAACGGGTTCGCCGAACGTTTAGATATTGATAAGACGCAGGTTTCACTAAACAACCTTACTTCTACCAATAACCAAATTGAACGACTTATTGAAATTGGATATGCTTCATTAAAGTTTTCAATGGCAATAGAACAAAAAGATACCTTGGTACTCACTGATGCATTATCTGAGGAGTCTGTAAAGAAAGATTTGCTTGAAATGACCAATTTCAAATACCCCGATAGAGACGAAATTCAATTGTTGAACGTAGTAAAACAATTACAAAATCTTGATTTAAAGCGCAATAAGTTGTCTTACCTCCCAACCATTGCAACCTACTGGAATTACAGTAGAAATGCACTGGGACAAAAATTCAACCTATTTAATTTTGAAGATCCTTGGTTTAAAACATCGGTTTGGGGATTAAATATGAACGTACCCATTTTTGATGCGGGACAAAAAGCGCAGCGCATTAGACAAGCCAAACTCAATCTTGAAAAAACAAGCAATACCATTGAGAACTTACAACGTGCAATTGATTTACAGTTGTCCGCCTCATCCATCTTATTTAAAAACGCGTTATTAACACTGGATGTGCAAGACCAAAACGTAGCGCTTGCAGAGAAAGTTTACAATACCACGTTGAAAAAATATGAACAGGGACTTGGATCAAGCTTTGAACTTTTGCAAACAGAGACTGAACTTGAAAATGCACAATCCAATTATTTTCAAGCTTTGTATGATGCGGTAACCTCAAAAATAGCCTATACCAAAGCTCTCGGGAAACTTTAATATTAAAAAAAAGAATAAATATAAACAATGAAACAATTTTTGATCATCTGCATGTTGTTCTTATTGGCAGCCTGCTCGGGAAACAAGGAAGAAAACAAAGACTTGGCTGGCAAAAAAGCTGATTTAGAAAAACTCATCAAAGAGCGTGATGTACTGTCTACAAAAATTTCAACCTTAGAAGCAGAACTACAAAAAATGGATGGCGCTGCTTCATCAGAAAAAGCAAAACTCGTTGAAGTAACAGAACTTTTGAACCGCGACTTTACCCATTATATTGAGCTTCAAGGTAAAATTACTACAGAAAATCTTTCTTATGTAACACCAAGAGGAATGGGTGGACAAGTAAAATCAGTTTATGTAAAGGAAGGTGACAATGTGAAGAAAGGACAATTGCTGATGAAATTAGAAGATGGCATCATCCAGCAGAATATCAAACAAGTGGAAAGTCAACTTTCATTTGCAAAAAACATTTTTTCTCGCCAAGAAAACCTTTGGAATGAAGGAATCGGAACAGAGGTGCAATACCTATCTGCGAAAAACAATGTTGAGTCTTTAGAAAAACAACTCGACCTTGTTAAAGAACAACTGGGTACTACCTCTGTTTACGCCCATGTGTCAGGTATCATTGAAGATGTGAATATCAGGGTAGGTGAAACATTCATGGGATCACCATTGGCAGGTATGACCATTATTAATCCTGGTTCACTCAAAGCAGTGGTAGATGTACCTGAAAATTATATATCTAAAATAAGAAAAGGAATGCCCGTGGTAGTTACCATACCAGACCTCAACCAATCCTTCAATTCAAATATCAATTTGATTAGCGAAACCATCAATGCAATTTCCAGAAGTTTTGTTGCTGAAAGTAGAGTAACGGGTAATGCAAACTTAAAGCCCAATCAAATTGCAATTGTAAAAATTCTTGACCATGAAGCTAAAAATGCAATAGTTGTTCCAGTGGAAACAGTTCAATCAGACGAAAAGGGCAAGTATGTATATGTACTTACGCAAGAGGGAAACAAAACCATAGCAAGAAAAAGAGCAATCACCATTGGTGAATTTTATGATGAATTAATTGAGGTAAATGCCGGTCTTGCAACAGGCGACAAACTCATTACAAAAGGTTATCAAGGTTTGTATGACGGACAGTTGATTTCAAAAACGAACTAAGCAAATTGCAGATAAAGACAAAAATTGAATATGGACAACTCTTCAAAAAATAATCCCATTACAAAATTGCTCCACAATGCCAAAACATTTGGACCAACTGATTGGGCAATCAAAAACAAGACAGCGGTCTACCTGATTACCCTCATTCTTTCTATTTGGGGTATCGGGCTATTTATATCCTTACCAAAGGAACAATATCCGGATGTAGTCATCCCCAACATATTTGTGCAAACCGTCTATGTTGGTAACTCTCCAAAAGAAATGGAGAGCTTGGTAACAAGGCCAATTGAAAAACAATTGAAAGGAATAACAGGAGTGAAAATCAATAAAATCACTTCCAATTCTTTACAAGATTTCTCCGCCATTATTGTTGAATTCAGCACGTCAGTTAAAACTGATGTCGCACTTCAAAAAATGAGAGATGCCGTAGACAAGGCAAAAAAAGACCTTCCAAAAGACCTTACTCAAGAACCAGTGGTGCAAGAATTAAGCTTGTCAGAACTACCCATCATGGCCATCAACATGAGTGGAGATTATGATGAAGTGAAGTTGGGAGATTTTGCAGACCAACTCAAAGAAAAGATTGAGGAACTTTCTGAAATTAGCAGAATTGATGTTGTTGGATCTCCTGAAAGAGAAATTCAAATCAACATGGACCGCTATAAAATGGAAGCGGCAAAAATAGGATTCACTGATATAGAACAAGCCATTCAAAGAGAGAATGCAGACATTTCTGGAGGCCTACTTGAAGTGGGTAACCAAAAGCGTGCATTGCGTTTGAATGGACAGTTTAGGTCTTCACTAGACTTAAACAATGTAATTGTAAAAAATATTTATGGTTCACCTCTTTACTTAAGAGACATTGCCCACATTACCGATACCGTAAAAGAAAAAGAAAGTTATGCGCGCTTGAATGGTAAAAATGTAGTTACCCTCAGTATCATTAAACGCTCTGGTGAAAACCTGATTAATGCATCTGAAAAAATCAGCAAGATTGTAGAGGAAATGCAAGGCAGTGTGCTCCCAAAAGATTTGAAGATCAACATAACAGGAGACCTAAGCATCAAAGCATCAGCTGCATTTGATGAATTGGTGAATTCAATTGTAATTGGATTTATTCTGGTAATGATTATCCTCATGTTCTTTA
>JBFYPP010000172.1:0-4568 GCA_041303255.1 Chitinophagia bacterium
GTCCAAAGCAATATTGCAGAAAAACCGTTGTAAATAATAACCAAAAAAATAACTGTTTCATCATTTATTATCAAAAACTATATCCAGTGTGAAACCAGGAAGAGGTTAATTCTTTTATTTCGGCGAGTATTCCTATTTCGTAAATATTAAATAAAGTTATTTTAAAATTTCTTGATAAATTTAATCATTCATTGATTATGTTTAAATCATCAGGTATGCGCTATAAATTATTTTCTTTATTACTTGTTTTCCTTTCTTTTTCTGGTTTTGCTCAAAACACCAGTGATGAGGCATGGGAGTCTATGTTCAATGGGAAAGACCTCAGTAAGTGGAAACCCAAAATCAGGAACCATGCAGCTGGGGATAATTTTGCCAATACCTTTCGTGTAGAAGATGGTAAGATCGTGGTTAGATATGACGGATACGATAAGTTTAATGAAAGATTTGGCCATCTCTTTTATTACAAGCAGTTTAATGCTTACCGCATACGTCTAGAATACCGATTTGTAGGAGACCAAGCTAAGGAAGGTCCGGGTTGGGCTACAAGAAACAGCGGTATAATGGTACACGGACAAACGCCAGAATCAATGGGAAAGGACCAAGATTTTCCAGTAAGCATCGAAGTGCAGTTGCTTGGTGGAGATGGAAAAAATAAAAGAACAACCTGCAATCTTTGTACGCCAGGCACTAATGTTGAAATGAACGGTAAACTCTTTACCCCACATTGTATTAATTCTAAATCAGAGACCTATCATGGTGATCAGTGGGTAAAGGCAGAAGTGTTGGTGTTAGGAGATTCTGTAATCAAACATTTTGCAAACGGTATGGAAGTACTTTCTTATCAAAAGCCACAGATTGGTGGTGGTAATGTTGATGCGCAGGAAGTGAAATGGGGGGTTGATGGTATGTTATTGAAAGGAGGAACGATTTCTTTGCAAAGCGAGAGCCATCCTGTTGAATTTAAGAATATTGAAATTCTTAATCTCGAGGGATGTATGGATCCTAAGGCAACTAACTACAAATCTTATTACATTAAATCCAAACAAGAGGATTGTATCTATAAGAAGAAGAAATAATTTATTTATTTAACGCTTTTCTTCTTTGCATCAACTCTCTCCAGGTGGTAAGTACAATATTATTGTCTTTTAAATACTGTTTCAATTCAGGTGATTGCATAGCTAATAGGTCTGCTTTACGGGTAATTCCTGAATCTGATATTTTTGAAAATACTACTGTAGGGGCCGTGCAATGCATGATGACCATGGTTACACCAGCTTGAAGTTGCTTGAATGATTCTATGTAATAATCCGTTGCTATTTTTTGTAAAGCTTTATCACTTAGTTTTTCTTTTGGGTATTTGAAACCATAACTCACATTGTGTAAGTCGTCCAAAACAGGTAAACCTGCATTCCAAAGCATTTGACCAATAACATCCGTTTGTTCTTTTTTTAACAGGGAAGCATTTTCGGTTTGCATGATCATGGAATTATGACCACCTGGAAACATTACCGGAATTTTTTCTTCGATTCCAAGTTGAAGATATTTGCGTAAGAAACCTTCAGACGCAAAGAGGGTTCCCATATGAGAATCAAAGTGGGTCGGTTCCCATCCGGCAGTTCGGGAGCGATCAAGTTGACTTTTTATTTCTTTGTATACTTCATCTGGACTAGCATGCATTACAACATCTAGAACGCTTTTCCACATAGCACCTTCTTTGTCTACCAGTCCGGGTACCGCTGCTTTACCAGCCAAAGGTCCCCACCTGTAACTGTTCCACTCTGATGTTAAAGTCAAATGTAAACCAGCATCTGTATTTGGGTTGGATTTCAAATAAGTGAATATGCCAGGCACCCATCCACAGGGCATCATGATGCTGGTTGAGTTTGCTATTCCTTCATTCATAGACTGGTATACGCCTTCATTTGAATCATAAGACATTCCTGCATCATCCACATGTAGAATTATCACTTTTGCTTCTTTCGGGTAGCCTAATCTTTCGGCATAGGTTTGTGAAAAGCATAAGATAGGGCCAAGACATAATAAAAAAAGTAGATTTTTTTTCATGGTTATTTTTTTAATGCGGATAAAAACCGCTGAACTAGTTCATCTAATTTACTGTTCTCGATCCATCGTGCAACAATCACCAGGTCATTTTCTTCATCCACATAAATCATATTCGTTCCATTGCCGATATGTGCATATGCAGATGCAGGGGCTGAAGGAAGAAATTTTTTATCGGTGTTGAGAAAGAAGTTCATGAATCCATAGCCAGTGTTGGCAGTCGTTGGTGTTCTAGAAAGTTTTATCCAGCTTGAATCAATCAATTGTTTTCCATCCCAATTTCCATTTCTAAGTGTGAGCAGACCAAACCTCGCCATATCTTTCGCATTGATGAAGAGTCCACCTCCAAAATGTCCACCACCACTTACGGATTGAATGTGTTTTCCGTCTAAAACAATCCATGAGTTTCTATAGCCTGTCCAATGCCAACTGTTGGAGGCGCCAATTGGGTCCATAATTTGTGTTCTCAAAACTTCGGGTAAAGGTTTGTGCCAGACTGCTGTAGTAGCCAGTGCCAACGTATTTACACGTGTGTCATTGTATTTGTAAACTGATCCTGGTTCGTTTCTTTTTCTGGTCAACCACTCTTGTGGTTTGTCGTTCGGACGATCAGCCCAATCTGGTTTACCCCAAAGTGTTCCCTCCCAATCACTTGTTTGTCTGAGCATATGGTTCCAAGTGATTTTTTTATTGTGCTCAGTTGCAAATGGGTGGATGAAATGGGGCTTGCCAAGATCTTCCGGTTTGCGGTATGCTTCAGGATCATAGGGTTCAATCAGTTGAACATAATCTCCTACTTTATCGTCAATAGAACGAATGAGGCCCTTGTCAACAGCCAGTCCGACAACAATTGATACAAAACTTTTAGTGACACTATGTGTTTGTTCTGCAAAGTCAATATCTCCCCAACTGCCAATGATATAACCTTTACGGATAATTAATCCAGAGCTGGATTTTCTAGTGGCAAACGGACCAACACCATCACTAAATGGCTCTTTGTAAAAATTTAATATCTGTGCCATCTCCTGGTTTTTCGGCACTTTGGTTTCATTATCAACTGCAAACTGGATGGCCTCGCGTAGCAATAAACTATCTATACCAACTTCGTTAGCTGATTTATTTTCCCATTGCCATGTGCTTGGGAAATATGGTTTGGTAACAACAGTTTTTTTCTGTGCAAAGGCATAGCCAAGATTCATGAATGCAAGGAGAAGTAAGATTTTCTTCATGGGAATAAAGTTCGACTTTTTTTGTCTACCTTAAATTCATTCTTTTGGGTTGAATTCCAAAAATTAATTAGCGAATTGAGTTAGTCGTATTGCGTGAACATACATTAATGTTGTTTAAATGGAATCCATAGACCCTATTGTTATCGAAAGAACAAGAAATTGGATTAGGGATATTGTAATTGGACTCAATTTTTGTCCCTTTGCGCGCAAGCCCTTTAAGGAGGAATTGATTCTATACAAAGTTGATAGTACCTCAGCTAATGCAGTTGCTTTGGAGTCTTTTATCAATACTTGTCATTTTTTGGAAGACAATGCTGCTACGGAAACTGCTTTGTTGATTTTCCCAAATGGATTTTCTGATTTTGAAGCGTATTTAGATTTGGTTGATTTATCAGAAAAACTATTGAAGAAAGAGGGTTTCGAAGGAGTCTACCAAGTGGCAAGTTTCCATCCTAACTATGTTTTCGCTGGTTCAGATGAAAATGATCCTGCTAATTATACCAATCGTTCACCTTATCCTATGTTGCACTTACTTAGAGAGGATTTACTAGAAATTGCAATCGATAAACATGCCAATGTGGATGAAATTCCTAACCAGAACATTGCAAAGGCACAGTCGCTCGGACTTGCGTATTTCAAGAAAATGAAATTTTAATACCCTCTTCTATAAAATAGTGAGATAGGGAGTTTAGAAAACTTTAATTATTTTAGAAGTCACAAATTGATCAAATGAAAAAAAATCTCCTTGCCATTGCCATGTTCTTTAGTGCGGGTCTCTTTGCGCAACAACGTCAGGCTACAACTCCTGCTGGTCCTGCATCAGCGCCAAGTCAAGTAGCAGTTGAACAAAAAGCATCAAACAACAATATTCCATTTAATCCAGATCATTACGTAAGTGCGGATCACGAGATAACTATCAAAGGTGCGAAAGTTCCCTATAAAACCGTGACTGGCATGATGCCGGTTTGGGATACCGAAGGAAAGGTACAAGCAGGAGTATTCTTTACTTATTATGAACGCAGTGATGTAAAGGATAGAGCAGCTCGTCCTTTGTTGATTTCCTTTAATGGTGGTCCGGGTACCTCTTCTTTGTGGATGGAATTGGGTTATACAGGACCGCGCATCTTGAATATTGATGACGAAGGATATCCTTTGCAACCCTATGGATTAAAGGATAATCCACATTCTGTATTGGATGTAGCGGATGTTGTTTATGTAGATCCGGTTAACACTGGTTTTTCAAGAGCGGTAAGTAAGGATATTCCTACCAGCAGGTTC
>JBFYPP010000173.1:0-4542 GCA_041303255.1 Chitinophagia bacterium
TGCCGGGAAATATCCTGAAAGTATCTCCAATCCATGCTTCTGCCATGTTGCAATCCACAAAAGATTTGAAAACAAATTTTTCAGAAGGAATAAGTTTGAAAGAAGGCGTAAAGTCTTTTTCTTTTTGCTGGCATGCCAAAAAAGACAAAAACGATAAAAACACCAATAACTTTTTCATATTTCGCAAAATTTAATCCTTGAATTTAATAAAAAAGGGGCAAGAAATTCTTGCCCCTTCGTCTTTAATTTAATTAAACTACTCTTTTACTGTCGTTGTAATTTTAGGCGCAACACTTTCCCACTCGGTTCTCACCAATTTCTTTTGTGCTGGTGCAACCTCATCTCCATTGTCGCCATTATACAGTCTACCATTTTTCATCACATACTTGACGCTGTTGGTATTCCTAATGTTGTCTAACGGATTATTATCTAGAATGATTAGATCTGCCAACTTACCCACTTCCACAGATCCAAGGTCTTTGTCTAGTCCCAATGCTTCAGCACCCTGAATGGTAGCTACTTTCAGTGCATCGTGGTTTCTCATTCCACCACTCTGCATTGCCCATAATTCCCAATGGAAGCCCAGCCCTTGTAACTGACCATGCGAACCAATACCAGCCAATCCGCCATATTCTACAATCGACTTCATGCTTTGCGCATGTTTTTGGAATACATGCTCTTCTGGCATAAACCAGGTTGCTCTTCGTCTAGACTTAGCAGCAAGTTCTTCGTATGGTGTAAAGAATTGTAGTTTTTTGTCGTGGTAAGGATTTTCATTTTCATAATAATAGTTCTCTGCCCATGGTCCGCCATAAGACACAAGCAAGGTTGGTGTAACCGCCATCTTTGCATCGGCAGTCACTTTTGTTACATCCTTATACAAAGGAAAAATAGGAATAGAATGCTCGTGACCAGGATAGCCATCCAACAAGTTGGTCATGTTCAATTTGAAATCCAATCCACCTTCGGTAGTCGGCATTAATTTTTGGTTCTTCGCCGCATTGATGATCCACTGACGTGATTGGCGATTACCCGTCAAATACATTTTGATGTATTGGGTATTGTAATACTTGCTGTATTGCTTCAAGATACTTTCTGCCTGTGCAGAGTCTTTTACATTGTACGACCAATAACCAACACCAGGACCAGTAGAATAAACACGCGGACCTTCCATCATACCTGCTTCAACCATGTCTGCATAAGTCAATACATCCGTAGTTGCCGTTTGTGGGTCTCTGGTGGTCGTTACCCCATAAGCGAGGTTAGCTGCATAGATCCACACCTGGTTCTTGTGAATGCCCCAGCTTGGCCACATGTGTGAGTGTACATCTACAAACCCAGGGACAATCGTCTTGCCAGATACATCAATCACTTTAGCACCTTTTGGTGCTGCAATTGATTTGGCAACAGATTTGATTCTGTTGTTCACCACCAACACATCTCCTTTTATAAAAACTTCATTGCCCTTCATGGTAATGATGCGAGCACCTCTCAACAGTATAACCGACTGCGGAATGTCTTTTTTGTAATACACCTTCACCCAAGTTTCTTCAGGGGTATACTTTACATCCTCTTTTTTTGCCATCGCTTTTTTAGCAGTATCCGTAACTGCTTTCTTTGCAGTATCGGTAAGCGCTTTTAGGTCTGCCATTTTCTTGGCCATCTTCAGGCTATCCTCCAAAGCTTCTGCTCTGTTTAGATCATAGACAAAATGTGCAGCACCAAGGCTATAGTGAATCTTGTTTCCATCGGATGACCATACAGGAAATTCACCGCCGATTTCTGTCAGCTTTGTAGAAGGAAACTCAGCACTGCTGGCATCCGCGACAGAAATAGAAATCATTTTTCCAGTCGACGGAATAGTAACTGAATAAATATTGTTGTTCACCTTGGCTATTGCTTTTTCCCCTTTGGGTGAAAGCCAGATTTCACTTGCAGGTGAAGGCGGATTATTTTCTCTCGCCTCATCATCCCCCAATGACTCTGGAATAATGCAAGCATCCACTGCAGGTTTCCCTTTGTGTTGCGGGATTGAGCCATAGGTAGTGATGCCATTTATTTTGGCATGTGATTTTTGATCAGTACCATCCCATTTGATTGAAATCAAGGTACCTCTTGCATTTAAGTAGATGCGTTCATCGTTAACAGAAAAATGTGGAATGTAGCGTCCGTTTGATTTATCAATGACATGTTCTTCGCCACCATCTGAAGACACCCAACATAGCAAATCTTCTCCATCATCATACCCAGGATCAAAAGCGTCTTTAAATTTTTGAAAAGGTGCACGGATATAAATAATCTTATCCCCCTTTAATGTGAATTGTGGCGTTTGATAAAGGCCATCCACTTGTGTGATTTTTTTCAACCCACTACCATCTGCATTTACGGTATACAAAGCGCCCCCTGAAGCATTCCAAGATGAGAAAACAAGTTGTTTGCCGTTTGGATGCCATACTGGTTGAGCTTCAGTGAACTCATTTGTAGTGATGCGTTTAGGTGTTCCATTAGGATAGTCCATGATGTACAAACGATTCAGGACTGTAAAAGCCAAGTGTTTTTCATTTGGAGAAGGAACAGCATCACGAATTTGAGAGGCCATTACAGCAGAGGTGTCTTTTATTGGGTATTTGAAAAGCACTTCTGGTCCCAATTCTAACTTGCCATCTACTTGGTAGGCAATTTCAGTATATGCACCACTACCAATATCAATCTTGTTGATTTTACCGCCAAATGAGGCCAACAAATGTTTGCTGTCGGGCATAAACGCCATAGCAGGTAAAACACCAGATACTGCGATAGACTCTTGATCATCACGTTGAACAGGATAGGCCAGCCATCTTTCGTTTCCTGTTTTCAAATCACGTATCACCAATCCGGTTTTATCTTCATAACGCGTACCATATACCAACCATTTTCCATCTTTGGACAATACTGGCGTAAACGCAGATCCATAGCGGGTTGTAAGAATGCTGGTGCGTGCCGTCTTTCTATCGTAGACCCCAATTTGGTATTGCGGCAATTGTGCATTGTAGTTCCATGAACCAGTTCTAAAAGAATAGTAGATCTGTTGTCCATCTGCACTAACAGCAGGATCGATGGTCTTCAAGGAAGCTGGCTCATCAATAAGTTGTGTTCCACTTCCACCGTCTTTGTGAATCATGTAAAGCTTGTTTACACGTCTTCCTTTGGCATAGACAATATAATTTCCATCGGGGGTCCAATCTGCGGAAGGAAAATTCTGGTTGGTCTCTTTTGTTAGTTGAACCGTATCTTTTCTCTCTGTATCGATGTACCAAAGGTTTTCCGCACCGCTTTTGTCGGATACGAAAAGAATCTTTTTGCCATCGGGACTATACCTGGGATGCTGATCGAATGCCAATCCACGCGTAATCTGTGTGGCCTTACCACCTTCAGCTGGCATGGTGTAAAGATCCCCCATCATGTCGAAAATGATGGTTTTACCATCCGGACTAATATCGACGGATGTCCATGTACCCTCAGTCGTATTGAGGTCGAACATCCTACTTGCCTTCAACGGCAAATTTTTGTAACGCGTAAATGCAGTGTCTTTTTGTGCAAAGGATTGTGAGGCCAAACTCAAACAACCCAATACGATCAAACCGATCTTTATTGATTTCATAAACAGTTTTTTGGTAGGTCTAAAATAAAGAATTTAAAGTCGCCAACCCCCTCATCCTCCCTTTTATATTTATTGATTAATTTAGGCGACTAAACGATTAGCCATGCGATTTTTAACCCTCCTCTTTGTTTTCTCTTCTTTATTCTCATTTTCTCAAAAGAAAATGGATTTATCAACCAACGACCTCCAACTCGATTGGAAGCTTATAGCCAATAACCACAAAGGAGAGGACCAATACCTCTTTACGATCACGCTGACCAACACCAGTAAAAAATCGATACTTCCGCCAAGTGGCTGGACCATCTATTACAATGCCAACAGGGAAATAGCAGATAGCAACCTAAGAGGTCCTTTGAAATCTTTCAGAATTCATGGCGATCTTTTTTACCTAAAACCTACGGTTGGTTTCAAAGGATTAAAATCAGGTGAAACTGTCACTGCTGAGGGAATAGGTGAGGCTTGGGCATTTAATATCTCTGACGCTCCTTCGGGTTTTTATTTGGTGTGGGATAAGGAACCTAATAAAACGTATGCCATAACAAAGACCACTGCTACTCCCCCAGCAGATATCAATAAATTCAAGCGCTCACCCAATCAGGTGAATGACCAGGTAACTCCTGAAATGGTTTTTGAGCAAAATGCAACCATCAAGGATTTACCATCTCAAGACATACCAGTTGTTTTTCCAACCCCTGTATCTTATCAGGCAAAAGATGGAAAATTCATACTCAGTCCTGCTACGGCTATTCAAGCAGACCCTGCATTCTCAAATGAAGCTGCATTGCTGAAAGAAGAGATAGAAAGTTTTACCAGTTTCAAATTCAATGCCAATCAAAATTCTTCCAACAGCATTCTACTGGTATTGGATAAAACTCTACCAACAGAAGCATACACCTTGAGTG
>JBFYPP010000174.1:0-4538 GCA_041303255.1 Chitinophagia bacterium
AAGCATTGAATTAAATTCTTCATTGGTCTTGATAGTATATCAGCTGAATAATTAAAATAGGCAATAAACAATTGCTTCCAATTGTTGTTTAAGATAAATGGGTAGCACTTTTTTGAGGGCCAATTGGGAGAATCTAATTATGGCTAATTATGAGATCGAACCATCTACTTTAGCACCGTATTTACCTAAAGGTGTTGAGCTTGACTTTCACAACAATAAAACTTATGTTAGTCTGGTTGGATTTATGTTTAAGAATACTAGGTTATTTGGACTTCCTATCCCATTTTTTGGATCTTTTGAAGAAATCAACCTAAGATTTTATGTTAAAAAAATAGAAAATAGAAAAACCAAAAAGGGAGTTGTATTTATAAATGAAACAGTCCCTTTTAAAATTGTAGCACTCCTAGCAAATAAACTATACAAGGAACATTATATATCGATACCAACCAAAAACTCAATTGATATTACAGAAAACAAGGACATAAAATATGAGTGGAAAACAAATAATAGGTGGAATTCTTTGGCAGTAAAATCCGATACAAATAAATATAAGATAGAGCAAGGCACCATAGAGGAATTTATCTTTGAACGTTACTTTGGTTTTACTAAATTATCAGATATCAGTACACAAGAATACAAAATACATCACCCTAAGTGGATGACCCACAAAATTTTAAATTCCAAAATAGATTGCGATTTCAAGTCAATGTATGGTGATTCATTTTCTATACTAAACAATCAAACACCAGATTCAATCCTCCTAGCAGAGGGCTCTCAGGTGAGTGTAAACTGGAAACGAGAACGATTCTAAAAAGAGATGTCGTTTAACGTAAAAATTAAAAGAAGAATAAGGTATACAACAAATAGGAGAACAGCATAGTAATCCCATTGCTCAAAAAATTAACCCAATGGTTATCGAGCCATGCTTCGCCTTTAACCAATTGGGCCTCGGCATCAACATCTAGAAACTCTATCCAAGTATCGCCCTGCCTCCACAACGCCTGCCAGCGGCTGCCCATGAAACTATCAAGCAGCATCCCTATCATGCCTGTGGCAACTACCCACAACAATTGTATTGTTGTAACTGGTATAGTAAAATGCAACATAGCTGCCAATAACAACAAGGCAATAAAACCACCTACTGTTCCTGCAAGAGAAATACCTCCTGATAAACCTGGTTTCATCACACGAAAATTGGCAATATTAAATGTCTTCCCCCCAATGGCAGTCCCTACTTCACTGCTTATCGTATCGCAAATGCTTATTGCAAAAGAACACCAAGCAAGTAGTTGCCAATGAAACTGATCGGTTAATCCATACAGCATGTAGAAAACAACCCCAATCCAACCATTTGAAAATACCTGTTGTGCTGTTCTTTTATCAGAACCATGTTTTGCGTGAAACAATCGTCCAGCAAGAGATCCTGCCACTAAAAGAAAAATTGGCGCGGACAATGCTTTCCATCCCCCACTCATCCATAACATAGCTGCCATCCATACTGCGGCCCACCAACCTGTTTGATCCAACCATTTTTTATGAAGAACTAGCCATGCAAGAAAGATTAAAAATAGCACAACAACCAAGATCCAAATCCAAGATCCTAAGTGAGGGGTATTAAGCACCAATTGTATCCATGCTACCGTAAAAATGGGCAGAAAAAAATTATCACTTCCTCTCCATGAAAACAGCTCTGTTAATGTTGGTAAGATTGAAAGCAAAATCCACCATCCAACATGCAAATCTGGAAAACGAATGCCCATGCAAATAAATGCAGTAATAAAAAATGCAAATGCTCCTTGGTAGGATTTGGTTTCTGATAAAAAACTGTATTTAGGTGATCCCCATTTTCGGCCTACCCATCCAGCACTGGCATCACTTACTGCTAAAACCCAAGCTGCAGTTGCAACCCAAGCTGTGGGAGCGCCCAACATCAATAATCCTCCTAGTGAAATAGGAAACAATGCAATTCCATATGAAGATTCTTGCTGTAACCCCCATTTGAATTTTATAAGTATTCCTATCAAAAGCATTCCTATTGCAACCAGGATCATACCAAGGTTAAAAGACGATAGCCCTTTATCAATGATCCACGCAGTTGTTCCTATTGCGATAAGATGCAATAATTTTCTACCTAAAAAATATTCTAACCAATTTCTTCTAATGGCAAACTCAATAAGTATGGTAACCATCAAAATAGATACTCCTGCCAAAGAAAAAAGGACGATTGACGACATGCAAATAGATAATGCGTAATTTAACCAAATGTTTCTGAAAGAACTGGAAGATTATCCTTGGTTTCCCTCCTATTTGCGAAAAATGCAATTGGAATATGTGGGATGGATCAGTGTCCAGTTGAGATTGTATAAGCCTATTCTAGAAGCACTTCTCAAGTTTCCTTCAAATAGGTGGACCGACTTAGCAAGTGGAAGTGGCTGGCCTGCTTTTTATCTCCAAAAAAATGTCTCACATCAAATTCATTATACATTAAGCGATCTATATCCTGAATCTATTTCAAACGAAGTAAAAAAACAGGTGGAAGTCGAGCTTGAACCATTGAATCTAATCGATTTCCAACCTCAAAACGGAAAACAGTATAGCATCTTCAATGCCTTTCATCATTTTACTTCTGAGCAACAAAAACAAGTCATCAATAAAATGAAAGAGGCAAGAGCCAGTTGCATAATTGCAGAAGTGCTCGAACCCACCTTGCTTTGTTTTTTACAAGTGACACTAGCCGCATTTATAGTACAACCGCTTACAGCATGGGCAATGCGACCATTCTCCATCTTGCGTTTGATTACCACCTATCTTATTCCAATACAACTCATAACTGTTGCTTGGGATGGATGGCTCTCTGTATTGAAAAGCAAATCAGTAAAACAGTACAAAGAACTACTTAATGAGTTTACCGATAATCAATATATAATTGAAGTAAAAAGAATACAACAATTACAAGGAAACCTTATAATCATCATAGCACAACCCATTTGATCATGACTTTACACACACTTTGGAAATTCAGTCGACCGCATACTATTATTGGATCGACAGTCAGCATAGTAGTCTTGTTTTTATTACAAGGTGGCAGTCTATCAGATCAGTATATCATTCTACTCACTACCCTAGTAGCTGCATTGGGTTGCAATGTTTGTATCACCGGTTTAAACCAGGTTATAGATGTTGAACTTGATAAAATAAACAAGCCTGAGCTTCCAATAGCCTCAGGAGAATTAAGCATAGCTACTGCAAAAAAGATAGTCATTGTATCTGGAATTATTGCGGTTGGTGCAGCTGCACTCTTGCATTGGGTACTGCTATTGTTGATTGTTGTGATTCTCATATTGGGCATTGCGTATTCTGTCCCTCCCATTCAACTCAAACAACACCATCTACCAGCAGCACTAGCCATTACGATTGTCCGTGGCGTTTTGGTCAACATTGGTATGGCTTTGCATTTTTCAAAGATGTTTCAACAAACATTCGAAATTGAACCTGTCATTTACCCACTTACTATTTTCATATCTGCATTTAGCCTGGCTATTGCATGGTACAAGGACTTACCCGACAGGGCCGGGGATGCACATTTTGGATACAGGACATTTCCTTTGTTGTATTCCCCCAAAATAGCACTGTATTTGGGAGGCGCATTTGTGATGGCGGCTTATGGCTGGTGTATTTTTTGGAGCTATAAAGCAGCAGAGCATATGTTGATGTACAGCTTGATCGTACTTAGTGTTGCATTTTTAATACACCTACAAACGGTTCGTTTAACCGAACAAAAAAGTATTCGAAGATTTTATCAATTATTTTGGGTGTTTTTCTTTGCAACTTATCTTAGCTTTCTTTGGGTATTGTATTAAAAGCGACTGAATTTCAAAAAATAACCCAACAGTATTTTCAAAAATATATAAACTTATGCCTACACGTTATCTTACTAAATTACTGCTTATAACTATTACCTTATCATCATTCTCCTTTACAGAAGGAAATAAAGATGGCCATGAGCAGTTAGTTGCCATGTATAAAACATGGCGGGCATTTGAGCAACCACCATTAAAAAATGGTGCTCCTGATTATACGCAAGCCACTTTCGTTTCTCGGATGCCTGCATTCAAAAAACTAAAGGGACAATTGTTGTCAATGGATACAACCGGGTGGACAACTGAACAACAAGCTGATTGGCATCTATTGATGGCGGAGATGAATGGATTTGATTTTAATTTTCGCATACTTAAATCATGGGAAAGAGATCCTGCTTTTTATAAATCTGTGTGGACAGAAAGAAGTGATGTACCTGCGCATGAAGGACCTACACATCATATGATTACCGAACTATGGACTTACAGCTTTCCGCTATCTGCATCAGAAAGAAACAAATTGATTGCAACACTCAAGGTAATTGCTCCTTTGAATGAACAAGCAAAAATCAACTTAACTGGCAATGCAAGAGAATTGTGGATTGCGGGCATCAGAGATATAAAAAATCAAGTTGATGATTTAAAGGAATTAACAAAAAAACCAGGTGCAGAGAATGATAA
>JBFYPP010000175.1:0-4522 GCA_041303255.1 Chitinophagia bacterium
GTTTACAGGATTGCAAGGCAATTTGAGAAAAGGCAATGCATTTTTCTCAGCACCAATAGGTGTGGGGGCTAGATACATGGTGATGAACAACGGGGGAATGATCTTGGCGCAGATTGGTTATGGCTTAGGCTTAACACAGCGCATGCGTAACAATATTTCTTATTCATGGGGTGTGTATTTAGACTTGAATAAAAAGAAAAAGGATGCCTCATCAACAGGTGATAATCTTACCGATACGGATAAAGACGGCATCATTGATTCACAAGACAAATGTCCAAATGAATTTGGTTTGATTAGCAACAATGGCTGTCCAATAAACGACAAAGACAACGATGGTGTGGCAGACGAAAAGGACAAATGTCCAAATGAGTTTGGCCCTGTTGATAACAATGGTTGTCCAATTATCGATAGAGACAAAGATGGTGTAGGTGATAATTTCGATAAATGTCCAGAATTACCTGGTCCAGTTAGCAATGATGGTTGTCCACTTTCAGACAGAGATAAAGACGGTATTGACGATAACAATGATAAATGTCCAGATATTGCCGGCTCACCAATGAACATGGGTTGCCCGATTGAAGAAAATAAAGTTGCTAAGAAGCAAGAAGATCAAGGACCTATTTGGATCCGTGATGGCAATCATTTCCGTAGCATTACAGGAGACAGTCTTAAATATGTAATTTATTTCGACTTTGATAACGCCAATCTTGTTCAAGGCAGCTTTAATTTACTTACTGAAGTAAATCAGTACCTCAGGAAAAATTCAAATTGGGAATGTTCAATGGAGGGCCATACCGATCTTGAAGGAGATACTGAGTACAATATGGCACTTTCTGTAAAGCGAGCAAAAACTGCAAAACAGTATTTGATGAGTTATGGTATTAAGGCGAATAAAATCTCAACGACGGGTTATGGTAAATCAAGACCAGTGGTTGCAACTTTTCAAGAAGATTTGGGTTGGATGAACAGAAGAGTAGAAGTGTTGTTAGTTAGAAAGAAGTAATTATTATTACGATACATGTCCAACAGAAAGGCCCCTGATTTCAGGGGCCTTTCTGTTGGATCTTAAATATTTTGATCTGAAATAAGCTTAGCGACCATCACCGTCTAATAAGTTGCCCAAGCCGCCCAAAATACTGCCCTCTTCTCTTCTTGATCCAGTTCCATAAGAAATAATTTTGCTAGCTAATCTACTTACTGGAAGTGTTTGAATCCACACCTTACCTGGTCCGCGTAGTGTTGCAAAGAAAAGTCCCTCTCCACCAAATATTGAGTTTTTAATTCCTCCAACAAATTGAATGTCGTAGTCTATGGTTTGCGTGAAAGCCACTACACAACCGGTATCAATTTTTACTATTTCTCCGGGCGTTAAGTATCTTTCAAATACATGTCCGCCTGCATGCACAAAAGCCATACCATCACCTTCTAATTTCTGCATGATGAAACCTTCACCACCAAACAGACCAGTACCGAGTTTTCTTTGAAAGGCAATACCAACATTCACGCCTTTTGCCGCACATAGAAAAGCATCTTTTTGGCAAATCACCCTGCCATCCAGTTGTTGAAGATCCAGTGGGATTATTTTTCCTGGATAGGGTGAAGCAAAGGATACGCGTTTTTTACCATGTGCAATATTGGTAAAGGCAGTCATGAATAAACTCTCGCCAGTGAGCAGTCGCTTACCAGCAGAAAAGAGTTTACCTAAAACGCCCTGATTTTGTGCAGAACCATCACCAAAGATGGTTTGCATTTGAACGCCGTCGTCCATCATCATAAAGCTACCTGCTTCTGCGATGGCAGTCTCACTTGGGTCTAATTCAATTTCTACATATTGCATTTCTTCGCCTACAATTTTGTAGTCGATTTCATGGTTAGATCTGGTGCTGTATTGTTCCATTTTCAGTTATTTAGGACGAAGACGAAGGTTTTAAGATTTAGGTTGCATTTTACCATTCCAAACAGGTTTTCTTTGTATCCTCCTTACCAAGTAAACTACCCCTGTAAGCAAGAAGAAGAAAGGTCCGGTCAATCCAAGGATTGAAATCCATCTTCCTTTGAAAAACTTATTCATTGGCCTTTTTAGGCGTTCAGCAATAAGGTACATTGATGGTACAATCAGCAGGGTCATAAAGAATGCAAAAATCAATCCCCAAATAATGGTGAGTGAAAGTGGCTTCCAGAATGCTGCATTATCACCACCAAAGAAGATGTGTGGATTTAGATCTGAGAACAGGGTAATGAAATTGATATTGAAGCCAATGGCCAATGGAATTAATGCCAGGATAGCTGCTAGTGCTGTTAAGAGTACAGGTACAATCCGCGTCTTTCCTGCTTCAATTACTGCCTCACGTGTTTTCATGCCTCTTGCTCTTAGTTCATCAGCAAATTCAATAACCAAGATTCCGTTTTTCACCACAATCCCCGATAATCCTATGATACCGATACCTGAAGTTACTACCGCAAAAGTGGATCTGAAAATGGCATAGCCCAAGAGCACTCCAATCAAACTGAAGAAAATTTCCGAAAGTACAATGACTGTTCTGCTATACGAATTGAACTGCAAAATAAGTATCAATAAGATCAGTCCAATTGCTATAAACAAAGCACTCTGAAGGAAGGTTGCAGTTTCAGCAAGTTGTTCTCCCTCTCCGGTCTGGGTAATGGCAACACCTTCTGGTTTAGATTTGAAAGCATCAATTTGTTTTTTGATGTCTTCGTTTACGGCTTGTGGTGTAAAGCCTTGAGAGGTAAGTACATTTGAGAAAATCGTGATCACCCGTTTTTGGTTCTTCCTTTTTATACTACCATAAGTATTGCTTAAATCTGCTTTTACAACAGCGCTGATTGGCACTTGTTTGATCTGTCCACTTGTAAAGTCGCGGTAAGTAATACGCATATTCAACAACTCTGAAAGTGTCTTTCTTTGTGTGGCATCATTTCTAATGATGATTTTGTATTCATCTTCTCCAATTTTTAATTTGGAGATCTCTTTTCCAAACAAGGCTGTCCTGATTTCTAGTCCAACCTGTCCCGTTGAAATTCCTTGCATCAAAGCCCTCTCCCTGTCGATGCTCAACGTGATTTCCGGATTAGAGAAATCAATATCAATTTTCAATTCTTCAACACCTGCAATGTTTTTATCATTCAGGTAGTTCCTCAAGTTGATGGCTGTACTGGTAAGGTCTTCAAAATTATCGCCTGAAATTTCAATATTGATAGGAGATTGGGTAGGCGGACCATTGCTCTCTTGGGTTACACTTATTTCTGTTGATGGTATTCCTTTGATTGCATCTCGGATGCCATCAAGGTAAACCGTAGTTCCTTTTCCATCTCTTTCTTCAAATGGAACAAAGTTTATTTGCACTCGTCCCAATTCCGGTCTTGTACTTCTGTCGCCACTATTAGGATCGCTTGCCCCTACGGCCACATTGGCAATCACGCTTTCTACCAATGGATTTTTATTGTTATTGTCAGTCCCCAAAACTTTATTGATTCTGGTCTCTAATATCTTGGTTACAGAATCAGTATATTTTACATCGGTGCCTGCTGGAAGTTTAAGGTATACATATACAGTGTTTGGATCTCCTTGTGGAAACAGTACAACTGGAACATTTCTCATGCCAAAGAACACGAATGAAAAAATCAATAAAACGAAAGTTCCGATTAGCATTTTTACTGGTCTCCAACCTACCGTCGTCCATTGCAACAGTTGCTCGTATTTGTCCATCATTGCCGGAAGCAATTTCTTTTGGAAGAAGTTAATGGCATCGGTGAGCACGTATGCATTAAGTACCATGAGTAATCCAAAGAAAATCAAAAGATTTCCTACAAATCGGTAGTTGGCCATTTCGCTTCCATATCCAGCCAAATCAAACAAGCCACCAACAATGATAAACAACCAGAACAATGGTTTTTTGAAAATGGATGATTTTTTTTGTTTTACAGAATCTTCATGTTCCATAAAATCTACCGCAAATACCGGGTTCATGATGTAGGCAACAATCAGAGAAGCCGTAAGCGTAAAGATCAGCATGGTGGGCAGGTAAATCATGAATTTTCCAATGATGCCTGGCCAAAATAGCAAAGGAATAAAGGGTGCTAACGTGGTGAGGGTACCTGCCAAAACGGGCACAAACACTTCACCCGCTGCATATCTTGCTGCATCCACGCTGCTTATTTTCCCTTTTCCTTGTGAGAAGATTCTGTGTGTATTTTCAATAACCACAATGGCATCATCCACTACAATTCCCAAACCAAACAAGAGTGCAAACAGCACAATGAAGTTCAGTGTTACATTAGATCCAACAATGAATTCTGCTGAAGGCAGTAGTATGAATGCAAGGAACATGCTTAATGGGACTGAAAGTGCCACAAAGAAGGAGTTGGTAACTCCCATAAAGAACATGAGGATAATCATTACCAGAATAAATCCAATTACAATTGAATTCACCAATTCATCAAATGCAGCTGATGCTTTGATGCTTAGGTCTCCTGTTATGTTGATCTTCAAATCTTTTGGGAG
>JBFYPP010000176.1:0-4498 GCA_041303255.1 Chitinophagia bacterium
AGCACATGAAAGTTTTTCTCTTGCATTGGGATGTAAATCCAGGAGAGCGATTCTTTTGGTATTCGACAACAGGATGGATGATGTGGAATTTTTCAATTGCATCGCTTCTTGTGGGCGCCACTTTAGTAATCTATGATGGCGCGCCATCCTATCCTTCAATCGATCGCATTTGGCAATTGGCTTCCGATGCGGGGATTCATCATTTTGGAGTGGGTGCAGCTTATCTTATTCATTGTCAGAAATCTGATTTGCATTTTAATAAAGAATCGTTTCCACAATTGAGAACAATTGGTTCGACAGGTTCACCATTAACACCGGAAGCATTTGGTTGGGTATATGAACATGTAAAAAAAGAGGTGTGGTTGATTTCTTTAAGTGGCGGAACAGATATTTGCAGTGGATTTGTTGGAGGGAACATTTTATCTCCGGTAATCAAAGGTGAAATACAATGTAGTTTGTTGGGATGTGATTTAGATGCAGTTGATGAGCATGGCAATAGTGTGCGAGACGAATTGGGGGAAATGATCATCAGACAACCTATGCCAAGTATGCCCATTTATTTTTGGAATGATGAAAACAACAGTAAGTACCGTAACAGTTATTTTCAAAAATATCCTGGTGTTTGGTGGCATGGTGATTTTATTACATTGACTTCGAGAGGGAGTGTAATTATTGCCGGGAGATCAGATGCCACATTAAATCGTGATGGCGTAAGAATTGGTACTGCAGAAATTTACAGGGTCTTGGATGGCTTTTCATTTGTTGAGGACAGTCTGGTTATTTGTTTAGAGCAGAAAGATGGAAGTTTCTTCATGCCTTTGTTTGTCAAATTAGCAGAAGGAGTGTGTTTATCTGAAGAAATCCAACAAGCGATTAAATCAACTTTGCGAAAAGATTGTTCTCCCCGTCACGTGCCAGATGCTATTTATGCAGTTACCGACATACCTTATACAATCAGTGGAAAGAAGATGGAGATTCCTGTGAAACGAATCTTGATGGGGTTATCACCTGAGCAATCTGCTAGTCTTGATGCTGTTAGAAATCCCAACGCCTTAAAAGAATTTGAAGAGTTCGTTTTGTAAAATTATATTACAGGTCTAAACTGAAGCAAATGGTTGCTATTCTACAGGCGCTAAATAGAAAACAGTGTTATTTATTTTTTCTTCTCTTTAATTTTCAACTTGTTAGTAGTGATATTTTTGCTCAATCGGCAAATTATGTCATGCAGGAACTGATGAAAGAAACAGGGTCGGTTGGAATGTCGGTAGCAGTAGTCAAAAAAGGGAAGCTGATTTTTACAGATGCTTATGGATATAGAGATGTAGAAAATAAAAAACTACTTGATTCTAAGGACATCTTCCGTATTGCATCTATTTCGAAATCATTTACAGCGACTTCCATCATGCAATTGGTAGATGCTGGTAAGGTTAATCTAGACGAGGATGTCAGTAATTTGATTGGGTTTACTGTTCGCAATCCTAAATTTCCAGATCAAATAATTTCCTTGCGCTTGATGTTATCCCATCTTTCATCAATCAATGATAACGAGGGATATTTTAATTTAGATGTAATTGATCCTAATAAGAATCCCAACTGGATGAAAGCCTATAGTGATTATGCACCAGGGGATAGTTTTTTGTATTGTAATCTTAATTACAATATGGTTGGTGCAATCTTGGAGAGGGCCAGTCAGCAACGATTTGACGATTATGTAATTCAGCGTGTATTAAAGCCATTATCATTATATGGAGGATATGATGTAACAAAGCTCGACAGTTCCAGGTTTGCCTACATCTATGAGTACAATACTGATTCAAAAAAGTATACCAGATCTGCAGGTGCATATGCTGTGAGATCTGAATTAAAGGATGGTTATCAATTGGGACGAACAACGCCTGCGTTTTCTCCGACTGGCGGCATGAAGATCTCAACCCCAGATTTAGCCAAGTACATGATGATGCATATGCGCATGGGGAAATACAAGGGAGGAAGATTGCTTTCAAAGAAAAATGCTATGCTTATGCAAGAGCCAGTGAGTTTAAAAGAACCTTATGGATTTGCTTTGGAAACATCTACGACCATGATACCAGGAGAAACATTAATTGGCCATACCGGTGTGGCCTATGGGTTATACAGTGCGATGTTTTTCCATCCTGATAAAGAATATGGCATTGTGGTCATAATCAATGGTTGTCCACCCGAATATGAGGCAGGTTATAATGCTGTGATCAGAAAAGCAGTCAATCGCCTTTACACTACTTTGATTCAATAATGAATTGTTATGATTAAAAAAATTCTTCTATTTCATGTTGCTTTAATCTTTTGTTTTATTGTTCTTGCGCAAAAGAAAAATACAATTTTAATTACCTATTATTCAAAAACAGGTAGTACTTCTCAATTGGCTAAATCAGTTGAAAAAGGCGCAAGTGGGAATAATCGAGTACAGGTTATATTAAAAAAAATAGAAGAGACAACTGAAGATGATTTGATTAAAGCTGATGCGATTATTTTAGGTAGTCCTGTTTATAATGCCAATCCCGCTGCAGAAGTCCTCAAGTTCATTGAGAGATGGCCTTTTGAAGGAGGTAAAATGAAAAATAAAATTGGAGCAGTATTTGTGACTGGAGGTGGGATTTCTTCTGGTGAAGAGTTGGTTCAGACATCGCTTTTACAGGCGATGATGGTATTCGGAATGATCATAGTTGGAGGAGACGATTGGAAATCTTCTTTTGGTGCATCTGCGGTTACAGCGGAAGGTACGTATACCAAAGAGCTTAATCCATTATTTTTACTTAAAGGGGAGCAGTTGGGTAAAAGAGTTCAGGATGTGGTTATGCGGTGGAATAAATAAATCGGTTTTTAGAAGCCACCCAGGTTATTAAGATTTAAATAAATACCTCTGTCATTTTTAAGTTTATCTACTAAGTAGTATTTATGAGCTAGTCCTGTAAGCACAATAATCTTCTTTCCATTTTGTTTTTTGGCAACTTCAAGAATTCTTTTTACCATATAATCATTTCGTGCTATCCAGAATGAAAGTTCTTCTTTGAATTCGTTAACTAATTTTTTATCATATACATACTTATCTGCAAGTGGAGCAATGATATTTCTTTCCATTTCCCGAATTGAAATCTCTTTTTCATAAACAGCAGGGCTATTGACATTACTAAGTGTGCCTTCTAGATATTGATCCAACGTCTCATTTCTTAATTTAGCATACTTGTCATATGCTAAACTGTCTTCTACTGTTAATCTTGCATGATAGAGTTCTTCGTGAATTGAGTCATTTATTTTTATACTTTTCTTTATATAGTCTTTTTTTGACTTGAACAAAGTATCAAATCCTAGAATTGATAGCGATTTATTTTTCTGTGTTAATTTTTGTAAGGCCATTTGCTCAACAGTCGGTCGTGCAATTTTTAAACGGTAGGCAGTCAATAGTCCAAAAACTCTTTTAAATTCATCTTCTTGTTCCCAAAGTATGATATCGGGATTTTGTTCCACCAAAAAGTTAGATAACGCGTTGTAGTTGATATTTTTATTTCCTGAATGAACTACTCCAATAATTTGTATTTCAGTTTTTTTTTCAGCTTCTGCTGCGATATAGCCAAACGCACCCCATTGTTTAAGGTTTAGGATATGATTGAAAACTAAATTGGCTTTATCTTTTTCTCCCTTCAATGATAAATACAGACCTAATCCATATCCATAAGAAGCAGCTCCAAGTCCAGCTTCATTTTTAAGAAAATCGATTGGATCATTTATCTCTTCCTTGTTAATATAGAGTTTTAATATTCTTAAATAATCATGGTTTTCTATCAATTCAACATTGGGTTTTATTTTTTGTAGAAACACATCTGCTTCTGAAATTCTTCCTGCTTTTCTAAGTGAAATATTGTACCAGTTTGCCGCAGAAATGAACATGTCTGGATTTGTGGAAATATCAAGACAGGAATTGAATACAGTAACCGCCTGTTTATAATCTCCTTTCAGGTAATAGGCTAATCCAAGGTGGTACCAGATATTTGATTGTAAGGTACTTGTCGGAATGTTTTTTTCATTCGGCATTCCGTCAAGTTCAATCACATCTGCTTTGCCTTTTGTTAAATCGACAGCGATGGTGAGATCTGCTATTGCTTTATCGTAACAGCGTAGGGTTATCCAACGATGCCCCCTATGCCTGTAAGGTTCAGCAGATTCTGGATGAAGGACAATAGCTTTACTGAAAAAATCTATTGCTTCATAGTAGTTTCCCAAATAGGCTGTTCTTCTTCCTGCCCAGATTAATTCATTGAGTCCATTTGGATTTCTTTCAAGGTTAGCGATTGCTAGGTTTAAATCTTGTTGCATTTTATTTCTAGCAGACTGACTAATTTCAGGAAGGGGGTAATTGCCTTTAGTTGCACAAGTTTGTTGTGCCAAAATATTTGGATTTAGTCCTAAGTAGATAAATAGGAAAGTGGTACAAATTTTGGAAATCAATTTTATATTTTTATCC
>JBFYPP010000177.1:0-4459 GCA_041303255.1 Chitinophagia bacterium
GTGATGAAATACGACATCAGCTATGGCTATGAAAAACACCTGCCAGATCTAATAAAAGATGATGTTTTAAAAGCCTATGACAATTACAAAATCATTCGTGCCATCCGTGTAAAAGCATATGAAAGAGACATATGGGTAGTAAAACTTGAAGGCGAAAGAAAATACTTAACCGTTCGCGTAGAGGATGGAGAAATGGATGAAGTAGAGTCTTATTACAAAACATCTTAGTTCTTCTAAAAACGTTTTGCGCTAAGGAATTCAATTGGAAGTGAAGTAAATCCCTTAATTGCAAGATCTGACATAATTTCTCCAACAACTGAAACGAATTTAAACCCATGTCCACTGAAACCCCTGGCAAAACAAACCCTACCCTCGGTTTCCTTTAAACAATCAATCACAAAATGTTCATCCTTTGAATTACTGTAAAGGCAGGTCTTGATATCAAGTACCTGACCTTTTGCTTTAGGTATATACCTCTCAATAAAACCTAGCAATGGCTCTTTATCAATTTCTGTTATGTTTCTATCAACCTCATCAGGATCGGTTTCAGCTCCAGGATGATGGTAGGCAAACTTAAATCCAATTGGATTTTTGGTATCACTGATTTCAGCAATCGGAAAACCATAATAAGCACCTGGCTTTTCCTTGTCCACCACAAACCAACAAGGGAACCCTGGAGTTTTAAAAGCATTGGCATCATCGGGTTGAATCCACATCAAAGTTTGTCGCGTTATCTTAAGTTGGTCATTGATGGTGGGCATTAGCTTAGCCGACCACGGACCAGCAGTAACTATAATTTTTTTACAAGTATAATTCCCATTTGAAGTCCTGACCTCTACGCCATTATCAATCAGCTCCCAACCCAAAACTTTCTCATGCTGATGAATTACTGTGCCTAATTTTTTGGCCTCCTCCACGTAGCTCAAAATTGCTTTTTCAGTCTCTACAAAACCAGCTTCGGGTTCATAGATCCATTCATACTCTTCAGGCAAATCAAATAATGGCAAAATTTCCAACCGATCTCCATTCCTAACATCTAACAGTGGAATTTGATATTGTGAAGCAGCAGTCCTGATGCTTTCAATAATAGTATGTCCAACAGGACCAGCATAAAATATCCCAGTTTCATGATACATCTTGTTGCCGGAAACCTTTTCAATTTCTTGCCAATTTTGATAAGCCCTTTCCAACAAAGGAATATAATCCGGATGTTCAAAATAAGCTTTCCTGACAATTCTCGATTGGCCACTATGGGCACCCCTTTCGTGTGCCAATTCAAATTGCTCAATACCCAATACGGTTGCACCCGACTTAGCCAGGTGGTAACAGGTAGAAGACCCCATGGAGCCTACGCCAATGACAATATAATCGAATTGTTTATTCATAAAAACATCATCAAAATAAAGAAACTTAGACTACAATATTTCTTATTTTCACAAGAATCAAAACTACATCATTGGAACAACAGGTACTCAAGCGAACATTGACACCATTAATGCTATGGGGACTTGGTGTTGGCTATGTGATTTCAGGCATGTATTTTGGATGGAACCTTGGTCTAGAAAAAGGTGGAACTTGGGGTTTGGGCATTGCTACCTTATTTATTGTGGTCATGTATGCCTCTTTTACGTTTAGTTATGCTGAACTGGCCTGTGCAATTCCAAAAGCCGGGGGTGGCTTTGATTATGCTACAAGAGCGCTGGGTAAAAAATGGGGATTCATTGCAGGTATGGCACAAATTATTGAATTCACTTTTGCACCCCCAGCTATTGCATTTGCTATTGGCGCTTATTTCAATTTGTTCTTTCCGGATATTCCCATCCTCTACATCGCCATTACCAGTTATCTAATTTTTACTGCTCTAAATATATATGGTGTAAAAGCAGCAGCAATTTTTGAATTGGTCATCACCATCTTGGCAGTCGGAGAACTTTTGCTGTTTGCGGGTTTAACACTGCCTCATTTTGAAATAAAGAACTTATCTCAAAACGCCCTACCCAATGGATGGGCTGGCATTTTTGCAGCCATCCCCTTTGCCATTTGGTTTTTCTTAGGCATTGAAGGAGTAGCAAATGTTGCGGAAGAAACTATTCGTCCACAAAAAACCATTCTCCTCGGTTTTGGATCTGCAATTATTACACTCACTATCCTTTGCTTCCTCACTTTTATCAGTGCTGTTGGAGTTGGTGGATGGGAAAAAATAGTATACAAGTCGGATGGCAGCACCTCTGATTCCCCCTTGCCATTGGCCTTGGGTGAGTTGTTTGGCAACAACAGTAGCCTTTATCATTTACTGATCACCATAGGATTGTTGGGATTGGTCGCCTCTTTTCATGGATTAATTTTGGCTGCTGGTAGAGCCAGTTTCGAGTTTGGAAGAGTTGGTTATTTCCCAAAAGCTTTGGAAAAAATTCATCCAAAATTTAAAACTCCTGCTAATGCACTCATCTTTAACATGGTCATCGGCATAGGGGCATTACTCACAGAAAAGACGGCAGAAATAATTACCATCTCGGTCTTTGGCGCACTAACACTGTATGCGGTGTCCATGGTTTCGGTCTTGCGCTTGAGAAAAACAGAACCAAATCTGGAGAGGCCATTTAAAGTCCCACTCTACCCCCTTTTACCCATTTTGGCATTGGTGATTGCAGTTACATCAATCATCGCCATGATATATTATAACCAACTAATGGGAGTTATTTACCTTGGAATACTGGTATCCAGCTTGGTTGCATTTTCTTTGTTCGACAAAAAAATTCTGAATTAATTAAATTTAATACACGCATATGCAGACAAAAGAAATTTTACAATACGTAAAAAATCATTCCTCCGGAAAAGTGAAGATTGCTGTTGCAGACATGGATGGAATATTAAGAGGAAAATACATCTCGTCAGAAAAATTTCTTTCTATAGCAGAAAAAGGCACAAGCTTTTGTGATGTGATTATGGGATGGGATGCTGCAGATGTCTTGTACGACAAAGCAGAATTTACAGGATGGCATACTGGCTATCCGGATAGTCCAGCTTCCATTGATTTAAACACTTTCAGAAAAATACCCTGGGAAAATGACATTCCCTTCTTTCTTGCTGAGTTAAACGACCATAAAAAAAATCCTTCTGAAATTTGTCCGAGACAATTACTCAAAAAAATTGCAGGACAGGCAGAACAGATGGGCTTTACACCGTACATGTCACAAGAATTTGAATGGTTTAGTTTCGCAGAAACTCCCCAATCGGTAAACGACAAACAATTCAAAAATCTGCAACCTTTAAGTCCAGGCTCATTTGGTTATTCTATATTAAGGACCAGCTTAAACAATCCATTTTTTACCGACCTGTTTGATCAACTGACAAAATTCAATATACCCATTGAAGGATTGCATACAGAAACTGGACATGGTTCCTTCGAAGCAGCAATTGCACATGCTACTGCACTTGAGGCAGGCGATCGTGCTGTTTTGTTCAAAACCAGCGTAAAAGAAGTTGCCTACAAATACAAGATCATGGCCACTTTTATGGCCAAAATCAATGAAAATATGCCTGGATGTGGTGGCCACGTTCATCAAAGCCTTTGGGATAAAACTGCCAAGAAAAATCTTTTCTATGACGAGAAAGACAAGCAAAAACTCAGCGAGACTGCCAAAAGCTATATCGCAGGTCAACTGCATTGTCTCCCCTTCATTCTTCCCATGTTTGCTCCCACCATCAACAGCTACAAGCGACTGGTAGAAGGCGCTTGGGCTCCAACAACCATAACCTGGGGCATGGACAACAGAACTACCGCTTTGCGTGTTTTAAACGGAAGCTCTTCTTCATGCAGAATTGAAACAAGGGTCATTGGTGCTGATGTCAATCCTTACTTGGCAATGGCCGCTTCATTGGCATCGGGTCTTTATGGCATCAAGAAAAAAATGAAACTAAAGCAACCCGCAACCACTGGAAATGGATACCAGGAAAAATCTTATGGTACACTTCCTTACACGTTGATTGACGCAACCAACCAAATGAAATCTTCTGCAATTGCTAAAGAGTTATTTGGCGAAACATTTACGGCACATTTTATTCAAAGCCGAGAATGGGAATGGCGTCAACATTTAAAAGCGGTAACTGATTGGGAATACAAACGCTACTTTGAAATCATTTAAATCAGTAAAATGAGTACTATACTACAATATAATTTTCCTACAACCATAAGATTTGGTGCAGGTGCAGTAAATGAGCTAGGAGATTATTTGAAGAAAAACAATTTAAAATCTCCCTTAATTGTTACAGATCCTGTTGTAGCAACACTAGATTTTTTCAAAAAAATAACACAAGACCTAATTAGCAAAAATATTGGCGTCACTGTATTTTCAGACATTCATAAAAACCCGGTCAAATCTGATGTATATAAAGGAACAGATGTATACGATGCTGAAAAAAATGATTGTATTATAGGCATTGGCGGTGGTGCAGCAAT
>JBFYPP010000178.1:0-4413 GCA_041303255.1 Chitinophagia bacterium
ATAAATCATTGAGTGGGGGACAAAAACAACGTTTTTCTATTGCCACCACTTTAATCAATGATCCAAAAATTATTTTTCTGGATGAGCCCACAACGGGCTTAGATCCACAAGCCAGAAGAAACCTGTGGGACTTAATCAAGAACATCCGTGCGCAAGGAACCACTGTGATCATTACCACGCATTACATGGATGAGGCAGAATATTTATGCGAACGCGTAGCCATCATGGATGCGGGTAAAATAATTGCATTGGATCGTCCTGACCTCTTAATTGATCAATTATTGGCAGGAGGTTTTGAAAAAAAGAAAGAAACAAAAGGTGCAAATTTAGAAGATGTTTTTATCCAATTAACAGGGCATACCTTAAGAGAAGATTAATTTATTTACGGTCAATCAGCATACATCCTTTAATTCGGAACCAATGACGGCACAAGAACTTGCAAAATACATCGACCATTCTTTACTGCATCCTACCATGACCGACAAAGATTTAGACGAAGGTTTGGCAATTGCAAAAAAGTACGGCACTGCAACGGTTTGCATCAAACCCTATGGCGTTAAATATGCTGTAGAAGTGTTGAAAGATTCGGGAGTAGCTGTCTGCACAGTAATTGGTTTTCCTCATGGAAGCAATACCACTGATTTAAAAATAATAGAAACCATTGAAGCTTGTAGAAACGGAGCCACTGAAATTGATATGGTAGTGAATATTGGTAAGGTGATTGGTGGTGATTGGGAGTTTGTTGAACAGGAAATAGAGCAAATCAACAATGTCTGTTTTGAGCATAATGCGATTTTGAAAGTCATTTTTGAAAACGACTATTTAATCGATGAGCAGAAAATTAAGCTTTGTGAAATTTGCACAAAACTACATGTAGCATTTGTAAAGACATCAACAGGCTATGGTTATGTAAAACAAGAGAATGGCATGTTTCTCACCAAAGGTGCTACATTAAACGATTTAATCTTGATGCGCAAACACAGTGGACCAGAAGTCCAAATCAAAGCTGCAGGCGGAATCAGAAATCTAAAAGATATGCTAGCTGCCATAGAGGTTGGCGCCACCCGCATCGGTGCTACTGCAACTGTTGCAATAATTGAGGAATTTTTAGGCAGTACACCTCTTACAGATAGTTCTACGGGAGCATATTAAAATTGAGATAAGAATTGTGGGGGAGTAACCAACTCCCCTCCTAGAATAGGAGGGGCTCCGAGGACTGCGAAGCAGGACGAGTGAGGGGTGGTACTATTGTTGTCTATTGCAACCAACTCCCCTCCTAGAATAGGAGGGGCTCCGAGGACTGCGAAGCAGGACGAGTGAGGGGTGGTATTTTACAGAAATCTACTGTTATAAATCCCCTTTATAACTCCTCTCGTCCGAGGAATTTTACTTCATGTTTAATTACAACAAAAAAACTTTACTGGCCAATCGAAAAAGATTAAGAAATAATTCAACCCCAGCTGAAGCTGCTTTATGGAGTCTCATAAAAAACGCGCAACTTGAAGGCAGAAAATTTCGAAGACAGCACAGTATAGGAAATTACATTCTCGATTTTTATTGCCCCGAAGAAAAACTAGCTATCGAACTAGATGGCGAGGACCACTATTGGGATGAAGGAATTAAACGAGATAAATTCAAAACTACTTATGTTGAATCTCATGGAATTGAAATAATTCGCTTTGAAAACAAACTTGTATTTAAGGACCCAGAATTTGTTTTAAAAACTATAAATAATAAATTCAGAGGTACCACCCCTCTCTCATCCGCCTGTGGCGGACTCGGAGCCCCTCCTTTCCAAGGAGGGGAGTAACTTGGTTGACATAATTAGAGTACCACCCCTCTCTCATCCGCCTTTGGCGGATTCGGAGCCCCTCCTATTCTAGGAGGGGAGTTATTTATAAAACCAAAACCCCAAACTTCTGCTCAAGTGCCAATGAATGTTGAAGCACTGCTTCAATAAACGCCTGCCCATGTTGCGCATAATAGGGCATAAAATTATCAACGCGTTCTTGCAAATTATTATTGGGTAATAACTCTTCTTTTAGTTTCCAGATTCTTTGTAATTGAATTGCTTGCTTTTTACGTTCGGCCTTCAGCATTTTCTTTTCCAATCCATCTAGCTTTTTTAGGTGATCAACCTCAAGTGCATGAACGTGTTGAACAAGCGTTTTGTCAATATCCCCTGCTTGCTTTTTTAAATGCTGAAACAATGCCTTGCTGCTTAGCTCCTCTTGCTTGAGTGTGATTTCCGAGCCAGACCAACGCTGGACCAATTCATTGGCCAGCCGGGTTTCTTCTTTGAACAAATCAACCTCCCCTATTCCTAACTCTGCCATTTTATGTGCATGGTTTGCATCCATAATCATGAAGCTGTTTCTTAATACCAGCATCGGGAAAGGCACCTTATAATGCTCGAATAAGCCTTTCAACTGCATCCAGTAAGCAACTTCAGATCCACCTCCTACAAATAAAATATTAGGAAGAATGGTCTCTTGATAAATGCCGCGTAAGATTACATTTGGACTAAACCTATCGGGATATTCATTCAATTCCTGCAAAAGCTCTTCCTGTGTAAACCGAATGACCGTGCCGTCAACTGTATAAATATTCCCTCGCTTGTCTATCCTACTTCTAATACCGTCACGCAAGTAAAATAAATTGACGGTACGCGGATTGACTTGCACTTTATATTCAGCTTCTAATTTCAAACTCGTATCTCCCACAATTTGCTCAGCACTGTTGAGCAACAAATCATCTTTGAAAACTGCTTTCATTTTTGCTTTCAAAGCAACATGATCAGGCTGCAATACCAACAACCCATATTCTTTGAACAATTCATTCAATAAAATAAAGATCCCGGTAGCCATATCATTTCCCAAGGCATAAGCCTTTCTGAGTATTGTGATTAACCCTTCAGCATGTGGTAAGTGTTTCACTGTAGACGCTACTTCATCAATCAATTTTACGACAGCTTTGTCCACAGTCATTCTACCCACAGCACCCGTCTGATCTGTATTCCAGACAAACGACTTACCATGAATTTTAAACTTTGACAACTCATCTAAGTCATTGTCCTCACTACCAATATAGAAAACCGGGACAAACTTCTTATCAGGAAATGCTTTATTAAACTGTTGCGCCAATGCAATTACATGAGCAGTCTTATAAATGAAATACAAATAACCAGTAAAGATATTCGGCTGATGCGCTGTACAAATGGTAAATGTATTTTCATTAGACAAGGCAGCAATATTATCCAATTGGAATATAGATGCATCCGCTGTTGCATACGCATCAGCAAATACTTGTTGAATTAAATTTCTATCGGTAGAAAATTGCTGACGAGCTGTAATAGCTTTAGATAAACCATCAAGGTCGGTCTCACAACTATAAAAAGACTGAATGAAATCTTTCTTCTCCAGGTAATCTGAGATTAACTTAGAAAACATGTTGGTCTCTTGGTAAGGGATATAACTACACGAAGACTTCATGTTATAAAATTAATGAATTACTTCTCCTTCAAGATCATAATCGTAAGCTTTGGTGATTTTAACATGCACAAAATCACCCGGATTTAATTTTTTAGTGGAATGCACAATCACTTCGTTATCTACTTCAACACTATCAAACTCTGTTCTAGCAATATACCTTCCTGCTTCCTTTTTATCGATGATCACCCTTATTGTTTGACCTATAAACGCTTGGTTCTTTTCAAAACTGATTTCTTGTTGAAACTCTATGATCTCTTGTGCACGTGCTTCCTTCTCTTCGTTAGTAAGCGTATCTTCTAGCGCATATGCACTGGTATCTTCTTCATGAGAATATGTAAATATCCCTACCCTTTCAAACTTCATCTCAGCCAAGAATTCCTTTAACTCTTCCACATCATCGCGTGTTTCACCCGGAAATCCAGCAATCAAAGTAGTGCGTAGACAAATGCCCGGAATTTTTGCTCTTATTTCCGCAACCAGGTCTTTCATTTCCTGCTTGGTAATCTGGCGTTTCATGGCCTTTAGCATGTTATCGCTGGCATGCTGCAAAGGCATATCGAGGTAATTACAAATCTTAGGCTCTTCCTTCATCACATCAATAATTTCCATTGGAAATTTTGACGGATAGGCATAATGCAAGCGAATCCATTCCAATCCTTCAATGGCTGCAAGCTTTTTCAGCAATTCAGGCAAAGTTCTTTTTTTATAAAGATCTAAGCCATAATAAGTGAGCTCTTGTGCAATCAACATGATTTCCTTCACGCCACCTTTTACCAATTTCTCCGCCTCAATAACCAATTCTTCGATTGGCTTACTTTTATGACCACCACGCATCAAAGGAATGGCACAGAACGAACAAGTTCGGTTACAACCTTCACTGATCTTCATGTATGCGTAGTGCGATGGTGTGCTAAGTAAACGC